>JAQGIN010000260.1 GCA_028291125.1 Caulobacter sp. | reverse complement strand
TGTTCAACTTCGTGTGGGAGACGGACATGTCTCACGGGGGCGACCCCCGTCAGGCGCAGCTTGAATGGGATTATTTCAGGCAATGGCGTCGCGGTCCCGACGGCGCCCTGACCTTCGCCCCCCGCTGAGGTCAGCCCCCCGGAGCGAGGCTCGATCACCTCGCCCCGGGGACGTCCAGCGGCCGATGACGGCGGAGCGACCCCTACGCTCCGCCGTCCTTTTTCTTTCGTCCTCCGCGCGCCGGCCTTCGACCGCGTCCGGTGGCCACCCGCGCAAGCAATTGGAATTTCGCATGAAACCGCGTGAAAGCACCGGTCTGCAAGCCGTCATGGACTCTAGCCGCATCGGCCGGTTTCAGGTCGCGATCATTCTGGTCTGCGCCTGCGTCGCCATGTTCGACGGCTTCGACACCCAGGCCATCGCCCTGGCGGCGCCGGAAATCGCCGCCTCCTGGAAGGTGGCGCCTCCGGTGTTCGGCGGCGTGTTCGCCAGCGGCCTGTTCGGCGCGCTGTTCGGCGCGCTGATCTTTGGCGTCGCGGCGGACCGGTTCGGCCGCAAGCCCAGTCTCCTCGTCGCCGTGGCGCTGTTCAGCACGGTGACTCTGGCGACGCCGTTCGTGCATTCCGTGCCCGCCTTGATGGCCGTGCGCTTCATCACCGGGATCGGGCTGGGCGGCGCGCTGCCGGGGATCATTTCGCTCACCTCGGAATATTCGCCGGGCCGAAGCCGGGCGACGGTGGTGTCGCTGATGTTCTGCGGCTTCCCGCTGGGCGCGGTCCTGGGCGGCGTCGCCGCGGCGCAGCTGATGCCCACCTTCGGCTGGCAGATCCTGTTCGTCATCGGCAGCCTGGCGCCGCTGGTTCTTATTCCGGTGATCATGGTCCTCGTCCCGGAATCGGTCCGATTCCTGGCCCTGGCCGGCCATCGCGCCGAGGTCGAGCGCCTGCTGGGCCGGATGCGGGTGTCGTTGACCTGGGACGGCGAACTCGACAGCCTGCGCGAGGCCCGGGCTCCCTCGATCGGCCGATTGTTCGACAACCGTCTGGCGCTGGGCACCTCGATCCTGACGATCACCTTCCTGCTCAGCCTGATGCTCTCCTATTTCCTGGTGAACTGGCTGCCGCTGCTGACCCGTCAGGCCGGCGTCGGCATCCAGAGCGCCGTGCTCGGGGTGGCCGCGCTCAATCTCGGCGCGATCCTCGGCTGCCTGGTCATCGGCCGGCTGGTCGATCGGTACGGCGCGGCCCTGCCGATCGGCGTGGCCTACATCCTGGGCGCCGTGGCCATCGGGCTGATCGGCCTGAACGCCCATTCGGCGCCCTTGATGCTGACCCTGTGCTTCATCGCCGGCGGGTTCAGCGTCGGCGCCCAGATGTGCGTCGTGGCGCTGTGCGCCACCTTCTACAAGACGTCGCTTCGCGCCACGGGGGTGGGCTGGCTGATGGGGGCGGGACGCATCGGCGCGATCCTCGGCCCTATTCTCGGCGGGGTGCTGATCGCGCGTGGCATGACCGCCACCAACCTCTTCCTGGTGGCGGGCGGGGTCTCCCTGCTGACCGCCGTCGGCGTCTTCGCGATGGGCTGGTTCGTGCTGCGCAAGATCGCCGCGCCTTCGGCCGCGCCGAGCCTCTAGCGCGACAGCTTCGGACGGCGGCCTTTCCGCCGCCGTCCATGGCGCGCGCCCTAACTAGAACGAGACCTTCAGGCCGACCCTGAGCATGCGCAGCTCGACCGCGCGGCTATGGATGTCCGCCACCGGCCCATTGAGATCGATCGCCGGCAGATAGGACTCGTAGTAATATTCGATGTCCTTGCTGTGAGCGTCCAGGACATTGAGAAGCTGTCCGTAGATCTCGTATCGGCCCGGCGTCCAGGCGGCCCGGAGGTTGACGATGGTCGAGGGCTGCGACCGGACGCTGTTGTCCTCGGTCATGGCGTGGCTACCCAGGTGCCGGACTCGAACCGCGGCGTTCCACTTGTCGAAGATCGTCGACACCCCCAACTCGCCGGCGTTCTTCAGCGCGCCGGGCACATGGTCGAAGCCGGGACTGTCCTTGAAGCGGGCGTGACTCCAGGTCCACACCCCGTCGACCGCCAGCCACGGCCGAGGGCGCCAGAACATCGTCGCCTCGTAGCCATGGCGCTGGCTGGCGTTGGACGGCTCCACCGACCCGGCGTCGCCGACATAGATCAGCTCGCTGTCGACCTCCATCCACCAGTAGTTGGCGGTCAGCACTAGGCCGCCGCGCTCGAGCCGGCCGCCGAGCTCCTTGCCCGTGCCGGCCACCAGGCCAGGGGCGGGGTCGGTGGGGGCGGTCACGCCGCGCGCGTCGTTGGAATGGAAGCCTCGCCCCCAGTTGCCGTAGAGGGCGACACCCGGGGCCAGATCGAACGTCAGCCCCAGCTTGGGGGAGAGCAGGGCGTCGTCGACCTTGCCGGCCCAGGCGGCGCCGCCCGTCGGGCGAACATCGAACCCATAGCGGTCGCCCCGCGCCCCGGCGATCAGCGTCAGTCGATCGACCGGCTTCCAGCTGGCCTCGACATAGAGGGCGGCGGACGTCTCGCCGATTGCGAACCGCGACCGTGTCGTGGTGCGTTGGCCGGCGATCGCCGAATAAAGGCCGACCTTGCCGATGTCGTCGTAGCGGCCTTCGGCGCCGAGGGTCAGCTGCAGCTCCGGCGACAGGGTGAACCGGCGTTCCAGGCGGCCGCCGTAGGTCCAGAGTTCTTCCGCTTGCTCCAGTTCGTCGCCGTTCACCGGGTCGTTCAGGAAGAAGGTGAAGTTGGAGATCATCGCCCAGTCGTAGTGCTGGACATAGGCGCTGGCGCGCCAGTCGTCGCCGTCCAGTCGGGCCGTGAGGATTTCCCGTTCGGTGCGCCCGCGAAGGTTCAGGTCCAGGGCGCCGTAGGCGTCCTTGATCAGCGAGCCGATCGCGCGCTCCGGAATCTGCTCGGTCGGGCGCCAGCTGGAGGTGTAGCTGGACAGGCTCAGTCGCAGCACGCCCAGCGGGGTGTCGCGCGTGTACTTGCCAAACACCGACAGGGGGCGGGAGTGCTCGGGCAGCTGCCAGGGGCCGTCATAGGTCTTGGCGTCGGCGGCCAGCAGGATGGTGCCGCCCGCGGCCTCGAACGAGCCGCCGGCCACGAAGCGCTTCCAGTCATAACTTCCCGCCTCGACGGCCACGAAGGGCCGCTCAAAGCGGTCGACGGTGGTCGCCGCGGCCATGCCGACCAGGGCGAAGTCGCCGGCGTCGGCGCGATACGGACCCTTGCGATAGTCGATGCGCTGGACGGTTTCGGGGATCATGCCGTTGACGTCGAGATAGCCCTGGCCGTGTCCGTGGGTGCGGAAATTCATCGGCACGTCATCGATCGAGAAGGCGAAGTCGGTGCCATGATCGAGATTGAAACCGCGCAGGAAGTACTGGTTGGCCTTGCCGCTGCCCGAGTGCTGCGTGACCATCATGCCGGGCACCGCCTCGAGGATCTCGGCGGCGCGCAGCAGGGGACGGACGGTCAGATCGGCGCCGGCGATCGCGCCTTCGCTGGCCGCCACCGCCTTGCCGATCCGCTGTTCGGCGCGCCCGAAGGTGACGGTGACGGCCGAGACCTCCGGGGGCCGCGATGACGCGACGTCCAGCGTCTCCGCCCGACACCCGCCCGTGGCGCCCACGGCTCCCAAGGCCGCGCCGGCGGTCATTAGAAATATTCGTAGCCGCATCGACGGGGCTTCCTCTTCGCCGTTGCTCGCCCGGAGGTCGGGTTGGGCTGGCGGCTCTTCCTCTCGCTGCTAAATCCGCTTTGCTTCGCCGTCCCGTTATTTACGGTTTTGTTGGCCGGTAAGGATGTTACGGTGCGTTACAGATGTCGTCGGAGGGCTTGAATGGCGGATGATCGGATCGCGTCCGAAGCGGACCGGCTGCGCGAGGCCAAGGCGCTGGGGCGCTCGGACGTGCTGCCGAGGATGTTCGATTTCCTGGTCGAGCGGTCGCTGGCCGACGCCCCGCCCAAGGAGGTCGAGATCGCCATCGCCGTGTTCGGCAAGACCGCGGCGTTCGACATGTCTCAGGACGCCTCGGTCCGTGTCTATGTCCACCGGCTGCGCAAGAAGCTGGACGAGTTCTACGCCGATGACGACGCCGCGGCGGGCCGGCTGGCGATCCCCAAGGGCGAGTACCGGATCGTGTTCGAGACGCCCCGCGCGGGGGGCGGACCTCTCAAGCCCCGATGGTCGACCCGGACGCGATGGCTCGTCGCGGGCCTCGCCGCCTTGCTGCTCAACGGCCTGATCTGGGCGAGTTTGTACGGACTGGGCCCGCCGGGCGGAGAGGCCGCCGAGGCGCGCGCCGCCGCCCCATGGTCGCAGGTCCTGCGCAACGGCAAACAGACCATCCTGGTGGTCGGCGACTATTACATCTTCGACGAGATCGATCCGGCGACCGGCGCCGACCGTCTGGTCCGTGAATACGCGATCAATTCGGCCCGGGACCTGAGCCGGTATCTGATGCGAAACCCCGGCAAGGTCGGGGTCTACAAGGATCTGGGGCTGTCCTATCTGCCGGTCGGCGCGGCCCTGGCGCTGCGCGACGTGATCCCGGTGCTGACGCCGGGGCGCGGCGACCGCGACCAGCTGAGGGTCGTCGTCGCCTCGGCCCTGACCCCGGAGATGCTCAAGCAGAACAACATCGTCTATGTCGGCTATCTGAGCGGCCTGGGCCTGTTGCGCGATCCGGTGTTCGCCGGCTCGCGCTTCACGGTCGGCGACACCTATGACGAGCTGATCGACGAGACCACCCGCCAGAACTATGTCAGCCAGGAGGGCGGGCCGGAAGCGGGCGGCGGAAAGCAGCAGGACTTCGGCTATTTCTCGACCTTCGCCGGCCCGAGCGGCAATCGCGTCATCATCATCGCCGGAACCCGGGATACGGCCCTGATGCAGATCGCCGAAGCCGTCACCAGCCGCGCGGAGCTGCGATCCCTGTCGCGGAGCGTCGGACGGGCGCCCGCCTTCGAGGCGCTCTACGCAGTGGAGGGCATCCGGCGGATGAACCTGGGCGGCCGCAGACTGCTGGCCTCGCCCCTACGCGCCGACAGGATCTGGAGCGCCGAGCCGTCGGCGGAGCCGAAATTCCCGGAAGGCTAGGCCGCGCCGCGCTCCTAGATGAAGCTGCGACTGACGAACCAGTAGACGCCGACCGCCACCAGGAGCGAGGCGCCGGCGTCGACGACGATGGGGCGGGGCAGGGACAGCTTCAGTTTCGACAGCAGCACGACCAGCAGCGAGGCGCCGACCACCAGGGTCAGCTGTCCGATCTCGACGCCGACATTGAAGCCGACCAGCAGCTCGGCCAGCCGCTCGACGGGCAGGGGCTCGGACAGCAGGCTGGCGGCGAAGCCGAAGCCGTGGATCAGGCCGAACACCAGGGTGATGACCAGCCGCAGGCGTCCGGCGTCCAGCAGCTTTCCCGACACCATCAGATAGTTGGCG
>JAQGIN010000491.1 GCA_028291125.1 Caulobacter sp. | reverse complement strand
TCACGCGCCTAGCCGGCGCTTTTGGACGTCCGATGGTCGGAGCGGCAGGATTCGAACCTGCGACCCTCTGGTCCCAAACCAGATGCGCTACCAGGCTGCGCTACGCTCCGAGATCTCGGCAGGGGCGTGCTCTACAGGGGTTCTGACGCCGGGGCAAACGGAACCATGGCCCGCCGCCCCGGCGGGTTGATCTATTTGGGGAAGATCCGGTGCAGCACCTTGTCGCCGGGCAGCACGCCCAGCTGCGCCGCCCGGCCGCCGGCGATCTCCAGCACCCCCGAGATGATCCCGCCTGACGGGATCGGCGTCTCGTCCAGGGGTCGGGCGTTGCGGGCGATCGACAGCACGCGGCCGTCCGGGGCGATGAACAGGATGTCGAGCGGGATATAGGTGTTGCGCATCCAATAGGCGGCCGGCTGCGGCTGCTTGTAGATGAACAGCATGCCGCGGTCGGGGGCCAGCGACTTGCGGTACATCAGGCCGCGCTCCTGCTCGGCCGGGGTGGCGGCGATCTCGACGGTGAACGCGGTCCTGCCCTTGGCGGTGACCAGGGTCACCGTCTCCAGGCGCGGCTTGGCCAGGGCCGCCGTGGGGGCCGACCCCAGACCCAGGGCCAGGGCCATGAAGGCCAGCACCAGTCCGCGCCGCCCGATCCTGCTCAACAAAGCCACGCCTACCTCGTCTGGAAGAGAGTTCGGCGAAGCGGTCGCCGACCGGTCGCGCACGGCGACACGGTCAGCTTATACCGGCTTGGCGTCCCGACGGAATGGACGGCGTGGCGAGGACGGTCAGGCGTCACCGGGGGCGATCTCGGCCACCACCAGGCCCTTGGGCCCTTCGGCGAAACGGACCATGACGTCGTCGCCGGGCTGGAGGTCTTCCAGGCCGCCGCGCCGCAGGGTCTCGATATGCACGAAGATGTCGCCCGGGGCCGCGTCGCGGACCACGAAACCATAGCCCTTGGTGCGGTTGAACCACTTGACCTTGGCCTTCTCGGCCGGGCCGGTGGCCTCGGGCGCGTGGCGCGGAGCGCTGTCGAGGCCGCTGCGCAGGCCGCCGAACTCGCGATCGCGCCGCGGAGCCTCGCCGAACGCCCGCCTGGCCCGCTCGGCCGGCGGCGAGGCGCAGGTCTCGTCGAGATCGACCACCTCCATCACCTGCCAGCCCTTGGAGCGGCGGACGACGTCGCAAACGATGATGGCGCCTTCCAGCGCGGTTTCCCGCCCGCAGTTGCGCAACGAGGTGACGTGCAGCAACACGTCCTTCAGGCCGGTTTGGCCCGGGTCGTCCGGGACGATGAAACCGTAGCCCTTGCCAGTATCAAACCACTTTACGCGACCGCTGATGCGCACGAGATCTTCATGCGACCCCGGTCCTTCGAAATCGTAACCAGACATTCCGCCCCTCTGGCTCGCCCAAACAGCCCAAAGGAGCGAGCACCACAGCATAACACTGTTCTCGCGGCGGCGCGGTCGTCAATGATGAATACGCGCGCCGATGCACGCGCGAGGCGACTGCGACATTCTGTCGCAGCATAGAATGCAGCGCGGAAATAAAAGGGGGAAAGCCTCGCGGTGGTAGTCCCTAGGGGAGTCGAACCCCTCTCTCCAGAATGAAAATCTGGCGTCCTAACCGATAGACGAAGGGACCATCGCCGCGAGGAAGCGGGTGTATAGCTTCGCCTCCGGGGGGGCGCAAGCGGCTGGGCGCACTTTTTTCAAGCCGTGCGCATGCGCGGGTCGGCGGCGTCCTCTATCTCCAGCTGCACCCCTTCGCGGCCCATATAATCGTCGGGTTTCAGCCGTCCGACCACGTGCAGGGCGCCGCCGCCGGACAGCAGCCGGCGGCCCAGATCGGTCTCGGCGCTGCGCCACGACACCGCCTTGAGTCGGTCGCCGTTGGCGCCGACCAGGTTGAGCCGGATATGGCCGCCCTTCATCGCCATCACTCGATCGGGACGGACGTCGGCCAGGGCGAACATCGGCTCGACATTGCCCGGCCCGAACGGCGCCAGTTGCTGGAATTCGGCGTAGAGGGCGCGGTCGGCGGCGCGCGGCTGCACCAGGGCGTCGATCTCCACGGCCTCGGCCCCCACCGCCTCCATTTCGCCGGCCAGCCGCGCCTCGAGGAAGGCCCGCAGCTCGGGGATGGCCGAGGGCCGCACCGTCAAGCCGGCGGCCATGGCGTGGCCGCCGCCGGCCATGATCAACCCCTCCTGGAACGCCGCCTGCACGGCGGCCCCCAGATTGACCCCGGGCTGCGAACGGCCCGAGCCCTTGCCGATATCGGCGGCGCGGTCGACGCCGATCACCACCACCGGCTTGCGATAGCGCTCGCGCAGGCGACCGGCGACGATGCCGATGACGCCGGGGTGCCAGCCATCGCCGGCGGCGACGATCACCGGCGCGTCGGGATCGAAATTGCTGCCGCGCTCCAGCAGGGCGGCGGCCTCCTCGACCACCGCGGCCTCGACCTCCTTGCGCTCGCCATTGAGAGCGTCGAGCTCGCGGGCCAAGGCCATGGCCTCTTCGGGATCGTCGGTCGACAGCAGGCGCGCCCCGAGGTCGGCGCGGCCGATGCGGCCGCCAGCGTTGATCCGCGGCCCGAGGATGAAACCGGCATGGAACACCGAGGCCGGGCCCGAGCCCTTGCCGACCTCGAACAAGGCCTTCAGCCCCGGATTGCCCCAGCTGGACATGGTCCGCAGGCCCAGCGTGGTCAGGGCGCGGTTGAAGCCAACCAGCTGGGTGACGTCGCAGACCTCGCCCATGGCCACCAGGTCGAGCCATTGGCGCAGGTCGGGCTCGGTCCGATGCTCGCCGAACAGGCCGCGCTTGCGGGCTTCGCGGTTCAGGGCCGCCAGCAGCACGAAGGTCACGCCGGCGGCGGCCAACACCCCCTGCCCCGACTGGCAACCGGGGCGGTTGGGATTGACCACGGCGGCGGCGGCCGGCGGGTCCTCGCGCATCAGGTGATGGTCGATGACCACCACCTCCAGGCCGATGGTGGCGGCGCTGGCCACGGCGTCATAGGCGGCCGCGCCGCAGTCGACGGTGATTACCAGCTCGGCCCCGCTGTCGCGGATGGTCTTGAAGGCGGCCGGGCTGGGGCCATAGCCTTCGGCCACCCGGTCGGGGACATAGATCGGCAGCTCGCGGCCCATGTGCCGGAACCAGCGCACCAGCTGGGCGGCGCTGGTGGCTCCGTCGACGTCGTAGTCGGCGAACACCGTGGCCGGCCGACCGGTCTCCACGGCGTCGACCAGAATCTCGGCGGCCCGGTCCATGTCGGTGAAGCTGGAAGGATCGGGGAACAGCGCCTTGAGGGTCGGCTTCAGATAGTCCTGGGCGCCCTCGACGCCGACGCCGCGCGAAGCCAGGGCGCGGGCCAGGGGTTCGGACAGGCCGTGGATCTGCTGATGGCTGCGCGCCACCGCCGAATCGCCCGGCCGCTCGCGCCAGGCCCGGCCGCTGAGCGAGCGGGTGACGCCGAGAAAGGCGTCGGCTGCGAGGGGCGCGTGGCCGTCGGCGGCCACGGCTAGACGATCCTGGGCTGGATGGGGGTGGGCATCGGACGAGTCTATCCGGTTCCGGGGATTCGCTCCATGCGCCCCGGCTGCGTCAGTCCCGGCCGCAGCCTAGGCCGCGGTCGCCGCAACGACCTGGTCGACCTCGTTGGCCGAGCCCAGCACCACCGGCGCCCGCTGGTGCAGCTTGACGGGCTGCAGGTCGAGGATCGCGGTCTGGCCGTCGGTGGCCTTGCCCCCCGCCCGCTCGACGATCAGGGCCATCGGATTGGCCTCGTAGAGCAGGCGCAACTTGCCGGCCCGGTCCGGTTCGCGGGCGTCCCACGGATAGAGGAAGACGCCGCCGCGCATCAGGATGCGGTGGACGTCGGCGACCATCGAGGCCACCCAGCGCATGTTGAAGTTCTTGCCGCGCGGGCCGTCCTTGCCCCGCAGGCAGCCGTCGATATAGCGCCGGACCGGCTCGGCCCAGTGGCGCTGGTTGGACATGTTGATGGCGAATTCGGCGGTGTCGGCGGCGATGGCCAGGTTCGGATGGGTCAGCAGCCAGGCGCCGTCGGCGTCGAGGGTGAAGGCGACGACGCCGCCCGACAGGGTCAGCACCAGCATGGTCTGCGGGCCATAGACGGCGTAGCCGGCGGCGACCTGGCGGCGACCGGGCAGCAGGAAGTCGGCCTCGGTCGGGATCTGTCCGTCCGGAGCCGGAAGAATGGAGAAGATCGTCCCCACCGAGACGTTGACGTCGATGTTGCTGGAGCCGTCCAGCGGATCGAAGGTGACCAGGAAGCCGCCCTGGCGGCCGGTGGTCTCGATCGCCTCCAGCTCCTCCGAGGCCAGGCCGGCCACGGCCGGGCAGCCCTGCAGCGCCTCGCTGAGGATGTCGTTGGTGATCAGGTCGAGCTTCTTCTGCTCCTCGTCCTGGACATTGACCTGGCCCGCCGCTCCCAGGTTGCCCAGGATCGCGCCCGAGGCGACCACCCGGCTGATCCGCGCGCACGCCTGGGCGATGACGACGACCACCTCCTTGACCGCCTCATCGGCGGATTCCGAGGCGAGATAGCCGGCGAGGTCGGTCAGGGTGGTCATTCAGGATCTCGGAAAGCGGCGGGATTCGCCCCGACCTTAGCCAATCGGACGATCGCGGGCCAATGACGGCTCGACGACAAGCCGTCGAGCGAGGCGGAGCCTAAACCTTCCGCTTCATGCGCACTTCGCGCACCGTGCCGGTCGACGAATTCATCACCAGGGTGTGGGTGCGAACGAAGCCGTCCTTGTAGGTGACCCCGTCCAGCAGGGTGCCCCAGGTGACGCCGGTGGCGGCGAAGATGGCGTCGGCGCGGACGATGTCGTGCAGGTCGTACTTCTTGTCGAGCTCGGTGATGCCCCACTTGGCGGCGCGGGCCCGCTCGTCGGCGTTGCGAAACACCAGCCGGCCTTGGAACTGGCCGCCGACGCATTTCAGCGCCGCGCAGGCCAGCACGCCCTCAGGCGCGCCGCCGGAGCCGACATAGAGGTCAACGCCGGTCGACGGGTCGGTGGTGTTGATCACCCCGGCCACGTCGCCGTCGGTGATCAAATAGACCCGGGCCCCGGCCGAGCGGACGCTGGCGATGATCTCGGCGTGGCGGGGGCGGTCCAGCACGCAGACGGTGATCTGCTCGGGCGCGACGCCCTTGGCGGCGGCGATCGCCCGGACGTTGTCGGCCGGCGACTTGTCCAGGTCGATGACCCCGGCCGGCAGGCCCGGCCCGCAGGCGATCTTGTCCATATAGGTGTCGGGGGCGTTGAGCAGCGTGCCCTTGGGGGCCCAGGCCATCACCGCCAGGGCGTTGGGCATGGCCTTGGCCGTCAGGGTGGTGCCTTCCAGCGGGTCCAGCGCGATGTCGATGGCCGGGCCTTTGCCGGTGCCGACCTTCTCGCCGATATAGAGCATCGGCGCCTCGTCGCGCTCGCCCTCGCCGATGACGATCTCGCCGTTGATGTTCAGCTCGTTCAGCGCGTTGCGCATGGCGTCGACGGCGGCCTGGTCGGCGGCCTTTTCGTCGCCGCGGCCGACCATGGTCCAGGAAGCGATGGCGGCGGCTTCCGTCACGCGGACGGCGTCCAGGACCAGCGAGCGGTCCAGGGTCTTCGAAGGCATCAGCGTCTCCCAGCCCTTGGTGAGGCCATGTGGCGCCGCGATCTCGCGGGCTTTTAGATGCGCGCGACGCGCAAAAGTCGCGGTCGCTCTAGCACGGCCTGCAGTTTTTCGATGCGGCTAATCGCGTCCAGCAGCGTCGATTCCGGCGTCGCGTGGGTGACCAGCACGATCGGCACGCCCCCTGCCCCCTCGACGGGCTTTTGCAGGAAACTGTCGATCGACACCCCGCATTCGGCCAGGGTCTCGGAGATGGCGGCGATGGCCCCCGGCTCGTCGCGGACCATGATCCGCAGATAGGCCTTGCCGACGCTGCGGCTTGGATCGACCGAGATGAACGGCTTCAGCGCTCCGGCCGGGGCCTGGAACACCGGCCGGCTGGCGCCGGTCATGACATCGGCGATGTCGGCGGCGGCGGCGGCGGCGGTCGGGCCAGCCCCGGCCCCGGGGCCCTGGATGAAGATCCGGCCGATGCGGCGGCCCTCGATGAACAGGGCGTTGAGCGCCCCGCCCGCCTGGGCCAGCGGGTGGCTCAGCGGGGTCAGGGACGGGTGCACGGTCACCGCCACGCCGTCGGCGGTGCGCGAGGCCGAGGCCACCAGCTTGATGCGGTAACCCAGGTCCTTGGCCAGCTTGATGTCGAGCAGCTCGACGGCGCCGATGCCCTCGATCTCGGCGGCCGCGAAGTTGGGAGCGCAGCCGAAGGCCAGGGCCGCCAGGATGGTGATCTTGTGGCCGGCGTCGAAGCCGCCGACATCCATGGTCGGGTCGGCCTCGGCGTAGCCCATGGCCTGGGCCTCGCGCAGCACCTCGGCGAACGAGCGGCCGGTGGCCTCCATCTCGCTGAGGATGAAGTTGCAGGTGCCGTTGAGGATGCCCGCGACGCCGTCGACATCGTCGCCGACCATCGCCTCGCGCAGCATCTTCACCGCCGGGGTGCCGCCCATCACCGCCGCTTCGAACAAGAGCGGCACGCCGGCCGCCTCGGCCAAGGCGGCCAGTTCGGCCCCGTGCTCGGCGATCAGCGCCTTGTTGGCGGTGACCACCGGCTTGCCGGCCTTCAGCGCCGTCTCCACCGCCGCCTTGGCCGGACCGTCCGAGCCGCCGACCAGTTCGACGAAGATGTCGATCTCCGGCGAGGCGGCCAGGGCCACCGGGTCGTCGAACCAGACCAGGCTGGAGATGTCGACCGTGCGCGGCCGCGAGCGCGAGCGCGCCGACACCGCCGTCACCACCGCCCGGTCGCCGGCCGGGGCGAAGTCGGGTCGCTCGGCCAGGAACTGCAGGAGGCCGCCGCCGACGGTGCCGAGGCCCGCGACGCCGACGCGCCAGGTTTTCTGGGTCATGCTCTTCAAGGTCTCTACTGCGCGGCCATGGTGTTGTGGGCCTTGGCCAGGATGGTGTCGGCGTTGGCGAGGAACTTCTTCACATTGCGGGCGGCCTGGCGGATGCGGTGCTCGTTCTCGACCAGGCCGATGCGGACATAGCCCTCGCCATATTCGCCAAAACCGATGCCGGGGGCGACGGCGACGCCGGCCTCCTCGATCAGCAGCCGCGAGAACAGCATCGAGCCGGCGTCCTTGTACTGTTCGGGAATCTTGGCCCAGGCGAACATCGACGCCGGCGGGCTGGGGATGTCCCAGCCGGCCCGCTGCATCGACGACACCAGCACGTCGCGGCGGCCCTTGTAGATGGCGCGGATCTCGTCGACGCAGTCCTGCGGCCCGTTCAGGGCGGCGGCGGCGGCCACCTGCACCGGGGTGAAGGCGCCGTAGTCCAGATAGGACTTCACCCGCGCCAGGGCGGCGCAGATGCGGGCGTTGCCGACCACCATGCCGACCCGCCAGCCGGCCATGGCGTAGGTCTTGGACAGCGAATTGACCTCGACGGCGATGTCCTTGGCCCCCTCGACCTGCAGGATCGACGGCGGCGGGTTGTTGTCGAAATAGATCTCGCCATAGGCCACGTCGCTGATCACCAGCAGGTCATGCTTCTTGGCCAGGGCGACGGCGTCCTTGTAGAAGTCCAGGTCCACCCACTGGGCCGTGGGGTTGGACGGATAGGACAGGATCAGCACGCTGGGCGGCGGCACCGAGTGCTTCACCGCCCGGCTGATGTTGGACAGATACTCCTCGGGCGACAGGGCCGGCACGTGGCGGATCACCCCGCCGGCCATGATGAAGCCGAAGGCGTGGATCGGATAGGCCGGGTTCGGACAGATGATCACGTCGCCCGGGGCGGTCAGGGCCTGGGCGAGGTTGGCGAAGCCTTCCTTCGAGCCGAGGGTCGAGATCACCTCGGTGTCGGGGTTGAGCTTCACCCCGAACCGGCGGTCGTAATAGCCGGCCATCGCCTTGCGCAGGCCGGGAATGCCCTTCGAGGCCGAGTAGCGGCCAGCCTTGGGGTCGCGGGCGGTCTCGATCAGCTTGTCGACGATGTGCTTGGGCGTCGGCATGTCGGGATTGCCCATGCCGAAGTCGATGATGTCCGTGCCCTCGGCGCGGAGGCGCGCCTTGATCTTGTTGACCTCCTCGAAGACGTAGGGCGGCAGACGGCGGATACGGTGAAAATCGGTGTTCATGAAAGGCTCTTTGCGCCGCTCCGGCGCGTCGGGAGCGAATGTCGGGCATGGATAGACCCCGAGCGGGGTGCAGCCAAGCCAGTTGCAGGAAGATTATGCCTTCGTCGACCTTAGCGCGGCGACGAAGGCGCGCTAGCTCGCGCGCGCGCCGCCTTCACGAAGGCGTCGGTGGCGGCGCGATCGGCCTCGGTGGTGTCCACGGGCGGCGGCGCCTTGGCCTTGGAGCGGGCGCGGGCGGCGAAGGCGTCGGTGTTGTTCAGCTCGAAGGTGTTGGGCGCGGTCTGGCGGCGCAGCTCGGCCGCGACCTGCTCTTGGCCGGTCACCGCCGTCTTGTACTCGGTGGGGCTGCGCACGTCGGTGGGCACCGCCGGAATGTCGGCGAAGCGCGGCAGCTTGCCGTGACGGGCGGCGCGGTCGGTCTCGGCGGCCACCGGCGAGGTCTTGTCGGCCGGCGGCGGCTTGAACGGGTTGGCGCAGGCGCTCACGGCGATCGCCGCGCCGCAGAGCAGCGCGCCAAGCCGTACGATTTTGCCAGTTTCACCGTTCATCTTGTCTCCGGTCTTATGCGATGATCGCGACGAACGAAAGGCCGCGCGCGTTGTTTAGGCGCGCAGCGGTCTACCGACCCGCCGGAGGAACGCCCATGGCCAAGGCCGAGACCCCTTCCAAACCCGGCAAGGCGAAAGCCAAGGCGGCCAAGGCCGCCCAAGCGGCTCCGAAGGTCGCCAAGACCGAATCGGCGCCGCCGGAGCCGCGGGCCGCCGCGCCCGGCCCGGCCCGGACCATCGAGACCTTCCTGTCACCCGAGCAACGGCAGATGGTCGAGGCCCTGTCGGCCAATCTGGCCCGCGCCGCGGTCACCGCCCAGGGCGCGATCGCCGAGGCCGCCCTGCGCCAGGTCGACCGCCCCGCCGCCCTCAGCCCCGACCCGTTCCACGTCGCCCCGGCCCTGACCGAGGTCATGGGCCACCTGGCCGCCCAGCCCGACCGGCTGCTGCGCGCCCAGGCCGACCTGTTCGCCCGCTATATGGACCTGTGGGAATCCTCGGCCCGGCGGATGACCGGCGAGCCGACCGAGCCGGTGGTCGCGCCCGGCAAGGGCGACAAGCGGTTTTCCGACCCGGACTGGGCGACCAATCCGATGTTCGACGTCATGAAGCAGTCCTATCTGCTGAGCTCGAACTGGCTCAACAGCCTGGTCTCCAGCGTCGAGGG
>JAQGIN010000468.1 GCA_028291125.1 Caulobacter sp. | reverse complement strand
GGTCGGTGTCGTAGCTGTGCATGACGTCGCCATGGTTCCAGAAGCCGTACCAGCGGCGCTGCTCGATCTGGCCCATGTAGAAGTTCAGCAGATAGTCGTTCTGGTCCTCGATCGCGCGGCGGGTCGGACTGGAGCGGTCGGGCAGGCTCCACAGGCCCAGCACGTCGGCGGCCTTCAGCCGGGCCGGCGTCGCGATCAGCCGCGGCGGGGTCTGCAGGCCGACCGACAGCTGGGCGAAACGTTCGGCGCTCGGGGTGGTCGGCAGGGCCCATAGGGTCAGTTCGTTGGTGCGGGCGATGCCGTACGGCCGGCCATAGCCCTTCTCGTAGTCCTCGTAGGTGACGTCGAGGCCGCGGATCTCGGCCGGGTGATCCTCCATGCCCATGCCGTCGTGATAGAAGCGCATGTCCATGGCCGGGGCGTCCGGCGACCACAGCCAGACGGTGAACTCGGCGGCGTCGGTGTGGGCGTGGCGGATGTCGAGCCGGGTCGGCGGCCGCTTCCAGAAATGGCCCATGCCGAAGGCGACGCCGCCGGCCGCGCCGCCGACATAGCCCAGGCCGCCGGCGCGCCCCGCCGCCACGACGTCGATCCAGCCATGGCCGGCCTTGGTGCGCTTGCGGATGGCGAAGCCGTCGGCGTTGGGTTGCGACAGGGAAAAATCGCCCCAGGCCGGGATCAGGTCCAGCGAGCCGCCGACCGGGGGGGCCATGCCGGCGACCGGGCCGGTCTTGAGCCCGGCGATCTGGGCGGCGCGATAGGCCTCGCCCGGGTCGCGGCGCAGGCCGGTCAGGGTCCGCACCGCCTCGGCCCAGACGCCGTCGCCCTCGCCGGCGAAGCGCACGTGGCGGTCGTGCGGCAGGTCGCTCATCGGCACGACGCCGCTCAGGCCCAGGCCGCGGATGAAGTCCTTGGTCTCGTCGCCATCGAACACGAAGCTGTGGACGATGCGCGCCGATTCAGCCCCCGCGTAGACATAGAGCCGCAGCGAGAACGGCAACCAGGCGCGGCCGCCTTGGCGGTGCTGGCCGTCGATCTTGACCACCGCTCGCACGGGGCCCTTCTGCTCGACGGTGACGGCGGTGACCTCGCTGTCGAAGCGGGTCTGGCTCACCGGCCCGTCGTCGAGGTCGGGACGGTCCTGGGTCAGGGCCACCAGCCGCACGTCGCGCAGGGTCTCGCGGCCGTCGACGCTGGCCGAGGCGATCACCGTGCCGCCCTTGCGGTCGATGCGCCAGACGCGGCCGCCGCTGACAATCTCGACCGCCTGCGCGGTCTCGCGCACCGACACCGGCTGGGCGGGCGCGGCGGGCGCTCCGGGCGTCACCGACAGCGACGCCGTCTGGCCGGCGTCGGCCGGCAGGGCGTGGGCGCTCCATTTCAGCGAGCCGTCGGGCCAATAGGCGATCGGCCAACTCTGGACCGGCTGGGCGCTCCCGTCTGGTCCGCGCGCGGCGAAGCTGGCCTTGGCCGGCAGGGTCCCGCGCGGCCACGGCAGGCCGAAGGTCTGGCCCTCGTGGGCGGCCGGGGCGGCGCCGTCGATCCAGACGACGTCAGCGCCGGCGCGGATCGCCGGGGGCTTGCCGCGCTTGGTCGCCTGGGCCTGGGCGGCGCCGGCCAGCGGCGCGACCGCGCCGGCCAAGGCCGCCGCCTGGATGAAGTCCCGCCGGCTGAAGGGATGGTCGGTCATGGCCTAGCCTTTTGTCTTGGAGGGCGACGCGGTCGCCGGCTGGGGGAGGATTTCGATGGCCGAGACCACGGCCGGGCCGACCGTCCCGCGGAAGGCCAGGGTCAGGCGGCCGTCGGTGACCTGGACCGGCACGGTGCGGGTCAGGGCGCGGAACGGCCCGCCCGCCTCGGCGGCGATGTCGAGGCCGGTGATCGCCGGCCGGCCCTGGGCCAGGACGTCGAAGCGACGAGACCCGGCCTTGGCGTCGGCCTTGGGCTCGAACAGGTGCAGGGTGACGACGTAGGCGCCGTTGGGGACCGGGACGGCGTAGGCGAAGTCGCCCTGGCGCCAGCTTTCGTAGAGGGCGTCGTCGATCGCGCCGGCCACTGGGGTCTTGGGGCCCGGGAAGGCCCCGCGCGAGGCGGCCGGCGGATCGCGATCCTTGCCCTCGCCGCCCGTGAAGAAGCTGTCGGAGCCGAACAGCTGGCCCTGGGCGGTGCGCACCCCGACCAGATTGCCGGCCCGAATGCGATATTGGCCCGGCCCGCCGTCGAGCCGCCAGGTCACGGCGTCCGACACGATCTGGTCGCCGAACCGGGCGCTGGCGGTGATGGCGTTGTCGCCGGCGACCAGGGCGACGCCCGGCAGGACGCAGATCCCGTCGGCGCAGGGCGCGGTCCCCAGGACTTGGCCGCCGCGGCTCAGGTCGACGCTGGCGGCGTTGCTGTAGACCTTGAGGTCGGCGACCGGATAGGCGCGGTCGACATGGCGGCGGCCGACGATGTGGACCATCGGCTCGGGGTTCCAATTGGCCTTGAAGAAGTAGAAGGCGTCCTTGCGGGTCTTGCGGTCGAAGGTGACCAGGCCCTTGTCGTTGGTGTCGAGCAGGTCGCCTTCCATCCGCGCGTCGTTGGAGAAGTCGAACAGGTTCCACACCCAGCTGGCCCAGACGAAGGGCAGCGGCTTGATCTGCTTCCACGACTCCTCGAGGACGTAATTCTGGAACTCTTCGGGATGCGGCCGGCCAAAGGCGTGGATCGGCCCACCGAGCGGGTTGTCGCTGTGCTGGCTGAGCGCTCCGCCCGCGCCGTACTCGCTGACCGAGATCGGCTGGTTTGGATACAGCTTGTGCAGCCGGGTCAGCTCGGCCCCGACGTCGCCGACCCTGCCGCCGTACCAGCCCAGATAGCGATTGTAGCCGATGACGTCGGTGAGGCCGGCGACGGTGTCGAGCCCGGCTCGCGCCTCGCTGGGCACCGAGCCGCAGCAGTCGGCCAGGGTGGTCGGCCGCGACGGATCCAGCCCCTTGGCCACCGCGTTCAGCCGGCTCAGCAGCGGCTTGGCGTTGGACACCGTCCGGCCCTTGGCGGCGGTCAGATTGACCTCGTTGCCGACGCCCCAGACCACGATCGACGGGTGGTTGGCGTTCTGGGCGATCAGCTCGCGCAGCTGCTGTTCGGCGTTGTCGGCCAGGGCGGGCGTGGTGTCGTTGCGGCCCGGCGGCGAGGTGCGGTCGACCAGCGGGATCTCGGCCCAGATAATCAGGCCCATCTTGTCGGCCAGGTCATAGGCGGCCTGGTCGTGCTGGTAGTGGGCCAGGCGGACGGTGTTGGCGCCGATCTCCCGGATGATCGCGAAGTCCTCGGCGATGGCCGCCGCGTCGATCGCCCAGCCCGTGTCGGGCCGGTCCTGGTGGCGCGAGACGCCGTGCAGGGCCAGATGGCGGCCGTTGAGAAACAGGCCCTGGTCGGGGTCGATGCGGACGGTGCGCACGCCCAGCGGCTGCTCGACCCGGTCCAGCACCGCCCCGCGCCCGTCGAACAGTTCGACGCGCAGCCGATAGAGATAGGGGTCGGCGGTCCCGTTCCACAGCCGCGGCCGGGTCAGGGCGATCGTCTGTTCGATCTGGACCGCCGCGCCCACCGGCAAGGCGCGGGTCTCCCGCGCCGAACCGACCACGGTCCCGGCGGCGTCGATCACCGAGGCGGCGACCCGCACGGTCGACGGGCGCGAAGCGTCGTTCTTCAGCCGGCTGACGACGGCGATCACCGCCCCTTGGGCGTCGGCCGAGACGGTGCGGCCGGCGATCCCCGGCCCGCCATGGTCGAGCATGTCGAAGTGGGCGGCGTTGGTGACGATCAGCGACACCGGCCGATAGAGCCCGCCATACATCGGCCAGTCGCCGGAGATCGGGATCACCTCGGCGGCGGGCGAGCCGGGCGCGTCGGCCTTGCTGTTGTCGGCCCGCACCACCAGCAGGTTGTCGCCGCCGGCCTTCAAGGCGGCGGTGGCGTCGAAGCGAAAGCGGGCGAAGGCTCCGGCGTGGCGGCCCAGCAGCGCGCCGTTCAGCCAGACCTCGGACACCAGGCTGGCGGCGTCGAACTGCAGCCAGGCCTTCTGGTCCTTGGCCAGGGTTGGGGCCTTGAAGCTCAGCCGGTACCAGCCGGGGCCGTAGACGTTCTGATAGCTGGGGCCGCGCGTCGCGCCGCCGCCCATACGGTTCCAGCTATGGGGTACGGAGACCGCCTCCCAGCCAGAATCGTCGAAACCGCGAGCCTTCGCCGCCGCGTCAGCCTCGCCGAGCTTGAAGCGCCAACCGGTGGAAAGTTCGAGGCGGGTCCGGGGCTGGACGTCGGACGCGGCCATCGCCGTTGTCGAGACCAGCAGCCAGCAGGCGACGATCGCCCACAGGCGGCGCAAGGCCGTGTTCGTCGTGGCGCCGCGCCGTCCCATGTCCGCCCTCATCCGATGCGCGTCGTCGCGCATTCTCATTATATGGAATGATGTCGTACATTATGGAGGATCACGCCGGACTCGGCTAGCCCCTTGCGCCGGCGTTCAGAGTCCGAGCGTGTCGATCGTTCCCCGATCGGGCTCCGCGCAGCCGTGGTCGCCCTCGTCGGCCAGGTTGAACTCGTGCCAGACGCCGTTGAGGACGCCGAAGCCGACGGCGAGGCCCAGGCCCAGCATCCAGGTGAAGTACCACATGACGAAGATCCCTTCGGGCGATCAGTAGAGGTCGGGATTGGTGCGCAGGGCGTCGGTGGTGCTGCGGCCCCACAGCACCCGGTACACCCAGGTGGTGTAGAGCAGGACCAGCGGCAGGAAGAGCGCCGTCACCAGCAGCATGATGAACAGGGTCAGGTGGCTGGACGAGGCGTTCCACACCGTCAGGCTGGAGCGCGGATCGATCGAGCTGGGCAGGATGAACGGGAACATCGACAGGCCGACCGTCGAGATGATGCCGGTCGCCGACAGCGACGAGCCGCCGAAGGCCAGCGGCTCCCACCGCTTCCACAGGCCGATCAGCGCCGCCGCCGCGCCGAGGAAGCCGAGCGCCGGGGCGATCAGCATCCACGGATGGGCGGCGTAGTTGTCGAGCCAGGCGCCGGGCGCGGCGACCACCAGGCCGCGCAGCGGATTGGAATAGCCGGCCGGGTCGACCGCCCCGACAACGCGGAAGCCGAGGCCGCCATAGGCGACGATCAGACCGCCGACCGCGAACAGCGCCAGGCTCAGCACCCCCGCCACCGTGCCATAGGCCCGGGCCCGCTGGCCGATCGGCCCGCGCTCGGCCTTCAGTCCCAGCCAGGCGGCGCCGTGCAGCACCAGCATCGACACCGACAGCAGGCCGCAGATCAGGCTGAACGGCGAGAACAGGCCCCAAAGCGTGCCCTCGTAGAAGCCGCGCAGGTCGCTGTTCAGGCGGAACGGCGCGCCGAGCAGGACATTGCCGACCGCGACGCCGAACACCAGGGCCGGCACGAAGCCGGCGACGAACAGCGCCCAGTCCCAAAAGCCGCGCCAGGTCCCGTGCGGCCGCTTGGAGCGGTACTTGAACGCCACCGGCCGCAGGATCAGCGCCGCTAGCACCAGGAACATCGCCAGGTAGAAGCCGGAAAAGCTGACGGCGTAGACGAACGGCCAGGCGGCGAACAGTCCCGCCCCGCCGACGATGAACCACACCTGGTTGCCCTCCCAGGTCGCGCCGACGGTGTTGATCACCATGCGCCGCTCCTCGTCGGTCCTGGCGACGAAGGGCAGCAGCGCCCCGACCCCCAGATCGAAGCCGTCGGTGAGGGCGAAGGCGATCAGGATCACGCCGACCAGGCCCCACCAGATCAGGCGCAGCGTGGGATAGTCGAGGGGGATTTCCATCGGGGAATGTCCTTGCAGCGTTTGGTCAGGCGACGGCGGGGGCGCCTTCGGCGGCGAGTTGTTGGTCGGTTTCCTGGTCGGCGAAGGGACCGTGCTTGATGGTCTTGAGGATCAGGCCGACCTCGACGATGGCCAGGGCCCCGTAGAACAGGGTGAAGCCGGCGATGGTCAGCCACAGCTGCGGCGCGGTCAGGGACGACGCGCCCAGGAAGGTCGGCAGCACCCCGTCCACCGCCCAGGGCTGGCGTCCGAACTCGGCGACCACCCAGCCCAGCTCGGTGGAGATCCACGGCAGCGGCAGGGCCAGCACGGCCAGGCGCAGGAACCAGCGGGTCTCGTGCTTGCGCAGGGTGCACAGCACGAAGGCGGTGGCGAACAGGCCGATCATCAGCAGGCCGATCCCGGCCATGATCCGGAACGACCAGAACAGCACCGGCACATTGGGCACCGTGCTCCAGGCGGCGGCGACGATCTGTTCGTGGGTCGCCTGGCGCGGATCCTCGACATAGCGCTTGAGCAGCAGGGCGTAGCCGAGGTCGCGGCGGTGCTGTTCGAACTGGGCGCGCGGGGCGGGCGCCTTGGGGTCGGCCTTGACCTGTTCGAGGGCGTCATAAGCGATGATCCCGGACTCGATGCGGTCCTGGGCGATGGCCACCAGTTCGAGGATGCCGGCCACCTCGCCGTTCAGGCTGCGGGTCGAGATCAGGCCCAGCACATAGGGGATCTTGATCTCGAAGCGGGTCTCGCGGGCCTTCATGTCGGGAATGCCGAACGCCGTCAGGCCGGCGGGCGCGGGCTCGGTGCGCCACATGGCCTCGATCGCCGCCAGCTTCATCTTCTGGTTGTCGGTCAGGGCGTAGCCGCTCTCGTCGCCGAGCACGACGACCGACAGCGACGCGGCCAGGCCGAAGGCGGCGGCCACGGTCATCGACCGCTTGGCGAAGCCGACATGGCGGCCCTTCAGCAGATAGAAGGCCGAGATCCCCAGCACGAACACCGAGGCGATCACATAGCCGGCGCTGACCGTGTGGACGAACTTGGCCTGGGCCACCGGATTGAACAGCACCTTGCCGAAGTCGGCCACCTCCATGCGCATGGTGTCGGGGTTGAACCGCGCCCCGACCGGGTTCTGCATCCAGCCGTTGGCGACCAGGATCCACAGCGCCGAGAGGTTGGTGCCCAGGGCGACCATGAAGGTGACGAACAGGTGGCCGACCCGCGGCAGCTTCTCCCAGCCGAAGAACATCAGGCCGACGAAGGTGGCCTCGAGGAAGAAGGCCATCAGTCCCTCGATAGCCAGCGGCGCCCCGAAAATGTCGCCGACATAGTGCGAGTAATAGGCCCAGTTCATGCCGAACTGGAATTCCATGGTGATGCCGGTGGCGACGCCGAGCGCGAAATTGATGCCGAACAACACCCCCCAGAAGCGGGTGATGGTCCGCCAGATCGGCCGGCGGGTGATCACGAAGATGCTCTCCATGATCACCAGCATGAACGACAGGCCCAGCGTCAGCGGCACGAACAGGAAGTGATAGAGCGCCGTCAGGGCGAACTGCAGGCGGGACAGGTCGACGACCCCGGGGTCAATCATGGCGAGCTCCGTGCGCCGGCGTGGCGACCGACTGTTGCTGGCTAGGGGGTTTCGTTGAAATCCTCCTTGATCTTGATCAAGGTCGTCAATGACGGCGTTGGCTAACCGGAGGGATGACCATCGCGCGCGCCGCCGAGTCCTTCGATCCCAGGCCCTGGCTGCGGGCGGCGAGCCGGCCCCACGGCCGGCCGATCCGCCTGGCCGGCCTGCTGACGGTCGCCGACGTCGTCCCGGCCATCGGCTTCGCGGCGGGCCTGGCCCTGGCGGTCGGCGCGCTGGACCGCGGCCTGGCCGCCCTCGTTCCCGGACTGGTCCTGGCGGGCCTCAGCGTCGCCGCCCGCGGCCTGATCGCCCAGGCCGCGACGACTGCCGGCGCCGAGGCGGCCTTGGCCGTCAAGGGCCAGGTCCGTCGCGGCCTGCTGGTCGAGACCTTCGGCGGCGGCCGGTCCGGCCCAGAGGCCATGACCGCCGTGGTCGAGGGCGTCGAGGCGCTGGACGGCCATGTCGCCCGCTTCGCCCCGGCCCGCGCGGCCGCCGCGCTGTCGCCGCTGCTGGTCATCGCCGTCTGCGCCCTGGCCAGCCCGATCGCCGCCGCCATCTTGGCCCTGACCCTGATCCCGTTCGTCGCCGGCATGGCCCTGGCCGGCACGGCGGCGGCCGGCGAGAGCCGGCGGCAGTTCGAGGCGCTGGAGCGGTTGTCGGGCCTGTTCCTCGACCGGGTCCGCGCCCTGCCCGTGTTGCTGGCCTTCCAGGCCCAGGCCCGCACCACCGCCCGGCTGGCGGCCGCCGCCGACGAACTGGAGCGGCGGACGACGCGGGTGCTGCGGACCGCCTTCCTGTCCTCGGGCGTGCTGGAGTTCTTCTCGGCCCTGTCGGTGGCCCTGGTGGCGGTCTATTGCGGCTTCAACCTGCTGCGTCTGCTGCCGTTCCCGGTCCCCGAGACCCTCGACCTGACGCGGGCCTTCTTCGTCCTGGCCCTGGCCCCGGAGGTCTATGCGCCGATGCGCCGGCTGGCGGCGGCCTATCACGACCGCCAAGCCGCCGAGGCCGCCGCCCCGACCCTGGCCGCCCGCCCGTCCCCCGCCCCGCCGACCGTGGCCCTCCCCGCCTTCGCCCGCCCTCCGACCCTGCGGTTTTCCGCCGTCGGCGTCGCCTATCAGCACGGCGCGCCGGTGCTGTCGGGCTTCGACCTGTCCGTTCCCTCCGGGGCCCTGGTCGCCGTGGTCGGACCCAGCGGCTCGGGCAAGAGCACCCTGCTGCACCTGCTGCTGGGCCTGTCCCCGCTGAGCGCCGGCGAGGTCGAGGCCGACGAGGTCCGGCTGTCCCAGGTCGGGTCCTTCGCCGCCGCCGTGGCCTGGGCCGGCCAGGCGCCGGTGGTCGTGCCCGGGACCCTGCACGACAATATCGCCCTGGCCTGGCGCGCGGCCTCGCCCGCCCAGGTCCGCGACGCGGCCGACCGCGCCGGCCTGAGCGGCGACCTGGCCCGGCCGATCAACGAACGCGGCGGCGGGCTGTCGGGCGGCGAGCGGCGGCGGCTGGGCTTGGCGCGCGCCTTCCTGAAGCCGGCCCCGATCCTGCTGCTCGACGAACCCACCGCCAATCTCGACGCCGCGTCCGAGGCCGCCCTGCTGCCGATCCTGCGCGCCGCCGCCCAGGGCCGCACCACCCTGATCGCCACCCATTCGCCCGCCGTCTGGGCCCTGGCCGACCAGGTGGTGCGACTGTGAGCGGCGTCGCCCAGCTGACGCGGCTGATCGCCGAGCAGCGCCGCGCCCAGGGCCGCAGGCTGCTGATCGCCGCCGCCGCGGCGGCCCTGGTCTCGGCCGCCGCCGTGCTGCTGCTGGGCTTGTCGGGCTGGTTCATCACCGGCGCGGCCCTGGCCGGGGCGGCCGGACCGGCCGCCGCCCAAGCCTTCAACTATCTGCTGCCCAGCGCCGGCATCCGGTTCCTGGCCATCGTCCGCACCGGCGCGCGCTATGTCGAGCGGCTCAGCGGCCACGAGGCGGCGCTGAAGGCCCTGGCCAAGCTGCGCCCCGCCCTGTTCGCCGGCCTGGCCGCCGCGCCGCCCAGCCGGGCCCTGGCCTGGTCCAGCGGCGAGGCCTCGGCCCGCATGGTGCAGGACGTCGACGCCATCCAGACCCTGTTCGTGCGCCTATCTGCCCCGTGGGGCGCGATCGCCGCCATCGCCGCCGGCCTGATCCTGGCCGGCCTGGCGGGATGGCCGGCCGCCGCGGTGGTGCTGGCCGCCGTCATCGTCGCCGTGGGGGCCGCCGCCGGCCTGGGCCGAACCTTGAGCGACCCGGCCGGCCGCGCCGTCCAGACCGGGGCCGGCGAGCTGAAGGCCAGCTTCTCGGCCCTGCAGGCCGCCGCCCCCGAGCTGCGGGCCTATGGCCTGGAGGGCTGGGCCGTCGACCAGGTCGCCGCCAAGGCCGACGCCCTGGGCCGCCAGACCGTGCGCGCCGCGGTGGCCGGCGGCTGGATCGGCGTCTCGCAAAGCCTTGTGATCGGCGCGGTCGTCGCCGGCGTCTTGATCGTCGTCGCCCACGCCTCGCCGCCCTTGGCCGCCCTGGCCGCGCTGGCGGCGATCACCGCCGTCGAAGGGGCCGCCGCCCTGGTGGCGGCCTTCCGCCAGGCCGGCGGGGCCCGCCAGGCGATGACGCGCATCGGCGCCGTATTCGACGCGCCGCCGGCGCGAGCCCTGCAGCGGCCCGCCGACGCCGCCCTGCGCCTGCCGAGCCTGGATCTCGACCTCGCCCCGCCGGCCCGGCTGGCGGTGACCGGCCTCTCCGGGGCCGGCAAGACCACCCTGGTCGAACGGCTGATGGGCCTGCGCGACCCCGTCGCCGGTGAGGCCCGGCTGGGCGGCGTCGACCTGGCCGACATCGATGTCGAGGGCGCGCGGACGCTGTTCGCCTACGCCGCCCAGGACGTGCGCCTGCTGGCCGGCACGGTGGCCGACAACCTGCGATTGGCGGCGCCGGACGCTTCCGACGACGCCCTGTGGACGGCGCTGGAGGACGCCGACCTGGCCGACCGCGTGCGGGCCGCGCCCGCCGGCCTCGACGCCGCCCTGGGCGACAACGGCGAGCGGCTGTCGGGCGGCGAACGGCGCCGGCTGGGTCTGGCCCGGGCCTATCTGCGCGACGCGCCGTGGCTGGTGCTGGACGAGCCGACCGAAGGCCTGGACGCGGCGACCGAGGCGACGGTGCTGGAACGGTTGGCGCGGCGGCTGACCCGCTCGGGCCAGGGCCTGATCCTGATCAGCCACCGGCCCGCGCCCTGCGCGCTCTGCGCCGTCACCCTGCGGGTGCGCGGCGTCGGATCGGACGGCCGCCTGCATCTGGAAAGGGCGCCGGCGCGGGCGGCGGCCTAGCCAGCGGCGCGCAAGCCCTCGGGCAGCCTCAGGAACTGGTCGGGCGTCAGGGCCTGCGCCGTGAACCGCGCCTGGCGGATGGCGCCCTTGAAATAGTTGACCCGGTTCATGCGCACCCCGACCGAGGCGCGGCCCGGCCCCTGCGGCGTGAAGGCGATGTCGGCCTCTCCTTGCAGCGCCCCGTTCACATAGCTGCGGTAGGTCTTGCCGTCATAGGTCTGGGCGACGTGATGCCAGCGGCCGATCGGATAGAGTTTGTCCGGGAACACCAGGGTGTGGGCATAGCCGGGACCGCGCACATAGGCGTCGAGATACCAGGCGTTCTCGACCACGCGGATCTCGAACAGGAACCGGGTGTTGCTCGGCGGGCTGGGCGCGGCGCCGGGCGCCGGGGCCGGTTCGTCCTGGGCCAGGTGAAACCAGCGCTGCTCGAACGCTCCGCCGTCGGGCCGGATGAACGCCTCGAAGGTGAAGGTCGCGGCGCCGGCCAGCGGGTGCTGGTCGATGAACAGCGCGTCGTCGACGCCGTTGAACGCCAGCGCCTTGCCGAGCGGCGTCTCGATCAGTTTCGGGTGGCCTTCGACGTGGGGCACGAGTCCGCCGATGGTGTCGAGGCGGTCGAAGGTCCAGACGGTCTGCGGCGGCCCGGCCGCCGCCACGCTCGGCGCGGCCAGCAGACCCAGGGAGCCGGCGGCGCCGGCCAGCAGGACGTCTCGGCGGCGAAGGGAGAGGCGCTGATGCATGACGATTACGTTCCAGGATGACTGTGGCCGATTGACGGACGACCGGTTCCTACAGCGTCGCGGCGACTTCGGCGATCAGGCCCATGAGCCAGGCCACCGGCCCGCTCTCGCTCTCGCCGCTGCGGATCACCGCGCCGAACGAGGCCGGTTCGGGATGGCGGTTGGGCTCGATCAGGATCATCCGCCCCTTCTGCATGGCCAGAGTCGCCAGCCGGCGGGGCAGCAAGGCGGCCATGTCGGTCTGGCTGACCATGACCATGGCCGAATAGGCGTCCGGCACCGTGACCGGTCCCTCCAGGTCGCGCATCGAGGCGCCGCTCAGGGCATAGTCGTCGCTCCAGTTGGTGATCCGGCGAAGGCCCAGACCCCGTCCCGCCCCGTTGGTCTCCTGGTCATCCTTGTGGGCGCCGCCGACGACCAGATGCGGCAAGCCCGCCAACACCTGCGGCGTGACCTCTTGCTGGGCGGCCGGATGGCCGGCGCGGATCACCCAGACGCCCGTCTCGTCGAACAGCGGCTGGTGCACGAAGCGCGGCCCGACATGCTCGAAGCTGCCGATCGCCAGGTCCAGCCGGCCACGGTCGAGGTCCTCGGCCAGGTCGGTGTCGACGCCGCGCAAGCGCAGCTTGACACCCGGCGCCTCGGCCAGCACCCGCCGCACGACGGCGGGCATCAGCACCGTGCAAACATAGGCGCTGGCGCTGATCTGAAACACGCGCTGGCTGACGGCCGGATCGAAGCTTGGCCCCGAGACCGCCGCCTCCAGCAGCTTCAAGGCGGCGCGGATGGCGTCGCCCATCTCGGCGGCGCGCGGCGTCGCTTGAAGTCCGGCCGGACCGCGCACGAACAGCGGATCGCCCAGCGCCAGGCGCAGACGGCCCAAGGCGTGGCTGACCGCCGACTGGGTCAGGCCCAGCCGGGCCCCGGCCCGGGTGGCGCTCTCCTCCTCCAGCAGGGCCTGGAACACCCGCAGCAGGTTGAGGTCGAGATTATGAAAATGCGGATTGTTCATGACTTGCGTGACGAGATATCATTTGGCTCATGATCATGACGTACCTATCTCCCCGGTCAAGGTCCGCCCTCCCCGGCGCCCCAATCCTTTTGACGAACAAGCCGCGGCCAGCGTGAACGTTGGCCGCTCGAAGACGTGGAGCAGCGCGTGAGTGACGCGGAAGGTTACCAGGCGATCGCCGAAGCTGATCAGGACGCGGCCAGCCGTCGCCGCCAGCGGACGCTGGGCCAGCGGCTGCGCCTGCCGCTGATGATCGGCGGCCCGCTGATCATCATCGCCCTGGTGGCCTATTTCGTGCTGACCAGCGGCCGGTTCCAGTCCACCGACGACGCCTATGTGCAGTCGGCGCGGGCGGCGATCAGCCCCAGCATCGACGGCCGGGTGATCGAGATCGACGTCCACGAGAACCAGCCGGTCAACAAGGGCCAGGTGCTGGTCCGGCTCGATCCGGCCGACTACCAGGTGGCCATCGCCCACGCCGAGGCGGCCCTGGCCGCCGCCCGCTTCGAAACCCAGGGCTCGCAGGCCGTCTACGCCCAGCGCCAGGCCGACCTGGCCGCCGCTCAGGAGACCGCCGCCTACACGGCGCGCGAAGCCGCGCGGCAGAAGGCCCTGGCCGCCGCCGGCGTCGCCACCCGCGCCCAGGCCGACGAGGCGGTCCACGCCGCCGACCAGGCCCAGCGCCAGATCGCCGTCGTCCGCCAGCAGATCGCCTCGGCCCTGGCCGACATCGGCGGCCAGCCCGGCCTCAATTCCGACCGCCAGCCCAAGGTCATGCAGGCCAAGGCCGAGCTGGACCGCGCCCGCCTCAACCTGACCTACGCCACCCTGGTCGCCCCCAGCGACGGGATCGTCACCAAGGTCGAGCAGCTGCAGGTCGGCAACCGCGTCGCCGCCGCCCAGACCCTGTTCTGGCTGGTCTCGGGCCAGCCGTGGATCGAGGCCAATTTCAAGGAAGACCAGCTGGCCCACATGCGCGTCGGCCAGCCGGCGACCATCAAGATCGACGCCTATGACCACGATCTGAAGGCCCATGTCGCCAGCTTCAGCCCCGGCACCGGCTCCAGCTTTGCTTTGCTGCCGCCCGAGAACGCCACCGGCAACTGGGTGAAGGTGGTGCAGCGCCTGCCGGTGCGCCTGGCCCTGGACGAGACCGCCCCGCACTTGAGCGCCGGTCTCAGCGCCAAGGCCAAGGTCGACGTGCGGTCAGCCAAGAGCCCGCGATGACTCGCGACGGCAACGGCAAGGGAGACGCCGCCAACCGGGTGGCGATCACCGTCGCCGTCATGCTGGCGACGATCATGAACTCGCTGGACACCACGATCGCCAATGTGGCGCTGCCGCACATCCAGGGCAGCGTCTCGGCCTCCGCCGAGCAGATCACCTGGGTCCTGACCTCCTACATCGTCGCGGCGACGATCATGACCCCGCTGACCGGCTTCCTGGCCGACCGGGTCGGCCGCAAGATGGTGTTCCTGGTGTCGATCGCCGGCTTCACCGCCGCCTCGATGCTGTGCGGGATCGCCACCAGCCTGGTCGAGATCGTGCTGTTTCGCCTGCTGCAGGGGGTGTTCGGCGCCGCCCTGATCCCGCTGTCCCAGGCGGTGCTGCTCGACATCAACCCGCCCCACAAGCACGGCCAGGCCATGGCCGTCTGGGGGGCCGGCGCCGTGCTCGGCCCGATCCTCGGCCCGGCGCTCGGCGGCTGGCTGACCGACAATCTCGACTGGCGCTGGGTGTTCTTCATCAATCTGCCGATCGGCATTCTCGCCTTCGCCGGGGTGTTCTTCTTCCTGTCGGAGAAGCGCAGCGCGGAGAAGAAGCGGTTCGACGTCCTCGGCTTCGCCAGCCTGGCCCTGGCCATCGGCGGCTTCCAGATGATGCTCGACCGCGGGCCCAGCCAGGACTGGTTCGCCTCGACCGAGATCTGGACCTATCTGATCGTCGGGATCGTCGCCCTGTGGATCTTCTGCGTGCAGCTGGCCACCGCCGCCAGGCCGTTCGTCGACCGCGCCCTGCTGGCCGACGTCAACTTCATCACCTCCTGCGTGTTCGGCTTCTTCATCGGCATCCTGCTGTACAGCGTGCTCGCCCTGCTGCCGCCGATGATGCAGAA
>JAQGIN010000237.1 GCA_028291125.1 Caulobacter sp. | reverse complement strand
TGGGTCAACACCTACGATCTGCCATCGCGGCCGCTGTACAACCTCACCGCCTTGACCCTGCACGAGTCGGCCCCCGGCCATTCGCTGCAGCTGTCCCTGGCCCGCGAACAGGGCGAGCAGCCGCCGTTCCGCCACAACTACATCTCGGCCTATGGCGAGGGCTGGGCGCTGTACACCGAGAAGCTCGGCGTCGAGATGGGGATGTACGAGACGCCCTATGATCGGTTCGGCATGCTGACCTACCAGATGTGGCGGGCGGCGCGGCTGGTGGTCGACACCGGCGTCCACGCCAAGGGCTGGAGCCGCGACCAGGCCATCGCCTTCCTGCACGACAACACCGCCCTGTCGCAGCACGAGATCGAGACCGAGGTCGACCGCTACATCACCTGGCCAGGCCAGGCGCTGTCCTACTATATCGGCGAGCTGACCATCGAGCGGCTGCGGGCCAAGGCGCAGGCCGAGCTGGGCCCGAAGTTCGACCTTCGCGCCTTCCACGACGCGGTGCTGGCCACCGGCTCGGTGCCCCTGCCGGTGCTGGAGACCCGGATCGACCAGTTCATCGCCGAGCGGAAGGCGAAGTCGTAACCGAGTTGGCGGGACCGCCCTCGTCCTTCGACGAGCTCAGGATGAGGGCTACTCAACGGCAGTAGAAATCCTCATCCTGAGCTTGTCGAAGGACGAGGATTTCGGGCCAAGGACGGCGTCGCCTCAGCGCGCCGCGCCATACCCCCCGCCCCCCGGCGTCTCGATGACCACCGCGTCCCCGGCCGCCACCTCGACCGCGTCGGTGGCGGCCATCGGCTCCACCCGCCCGTCGGCCCGCTCGACCCAGGCCCGGCCCAGCGCGCCCGGCCCGCCGCCTGCCAGGCCGAACGGCGGCACGCGGCGATGGTTGGACAGCAGCGAGGCGCTCATCGGCTCGCGGAAGGCGATCTTTCGCACCACCCCGTCGCCGCCGTGATGCGCCCCCGCCCCGCCCGAGCCGCGGCGGATCGAGAACCGCTCGACCCGCACCGGATAGCGGCTCTCCAGCACCTCCGGATCGGTCAGACGGCTGTTGGTCATGTGGGTCTGGACGGCGTCGGCCCCGTCGAAGTCGGGCCCCGCCCCCGCCCCGCCGCAGATGGTCTCGTAGTACTGGCGGCGGTCGTCGCCGAAGGTGAAGTTGTTCATCGTCCCCTGGGCCGCGGCCAACACGCCCAATGCCCCATAGAGGGCGTCGACCACCACCTGGCTGGTCTCGACATTGCCGGCCACCACGGCGGCCGGATAGCGCGGTCGCAGCATCGAGCCCTCGGGAATGATCAGCTCGATCGGCCTTAGGCAGCCGTCGTTCATCGGGATGTCGTCGTCGACCAGAGTGCGGAAGACATACAGCACCGCCGCCCGGCACACCGAGGCCGGGGCGTTGAAATTGGTCGCCACCTGGTCGCTCGTCCCCGTGAAGTCGACCACCGCCGTGCGCGCCGCGCGGTCGACGCGGATCGCCACCTTCACCACCGGGCCGTCGTCCAGTTCGTAGGCGAAATCGCCGTCCGACAGGGTCGCCAGCACCCGCCGCACCGCCTCTTCGGCATTGTCCTGCACGTGGCCCATATAGGCCTCGACCACCGACTGGCCGAATTCGGCGACCAGGGACGTCAGGCTCTCGGCCCCGCGGGCGCAGGCGGCGATCTGGGCCTTGAGGTCGCCGATGTTCTGGTCGGGATTGCGGGCCGGCCAGCGGCCGGAGGCCAAGAGCGCCCGGGTTTCCGCCTCCAGGAACCGCCCGCCCTCGACCAGCAGGAAGTTCTCGATCAGCACCCCCTCCTCCTCGACGCTGCGGCTGTGCGGCGGCATCGAGCCGGGGCTGACGCCGCCGATGTCGCCCTGGTGGCCGCGGGCGGCGACGTAGAACAGCAAGCCCCCGGCGGCGTCGAACACCGGCGCCACCACGGTGACGTCCGGCAGGTGGGTGCCGCCGTCATAGGGGGCGTTGAGCATGTAAACGTCGCCGGGCTTCATCCCTCGGCCGTCGTTGGCGCGGGCGTTGGCGATCGCCCGCACGCTGTCGCCCATCGAACCCAGGTGCACCGGCATGTGCGGGGCGTTGGCGATCAGGGCGCCGTCGCGGTCGAACAGGGCGCAGGAGAAGTCTAGCCGCTCCTTGATGTTGACCGAATAGGCGGTGTTCTGCAGGGCGAACCCCATCTCCTCGGCCACGGCCATGAACAGGTTGTTGAACACCTCCAGCATCACCGGATCGGCGTCGCTTCCCAGCGCCCGGCGGGGCGCCAGCGGCGCGACGCGGTCGAGGATCAGGTTCAGATGGTCGTCGACCCGGGCCCGCCAGCCGGGTTCGATCACCGTCGTGCCGGTGGCCTCGCGGATGACGGCCGGACCGGCGATCACCGCGCCGATCGGCAAGGACGCGCGGTCGTGGATCGGCGTGGCGTGCTCGGCGCCAGCCATGCGGATCGGCAGATGGGCCAGAGGCGCGGGATCGCCCGTCGCACCGGACTCAAAATCCGGTGCCTCGCCGGCGTCGGTGTGGCCGATCGCCTCGACCGACAGCGCCTCGACCACCAGCGGCGTGGCGGTGGAGACGAAGCCGAACCGCCGCTGATGCCGGGTCTCGAAGGCGGCGCGCACGGCCCCCGCCTCGCCCAGCGGCACGCGCAGCGGGGTGTCGGTCCCGGCGTACTTCACCTGAACCGTGGCCACCGTCTCGACCGACACCAGCGGCACGCCCTGACCGCGCAGGTCGGCGACGGCGTCGGCGCCCAGGGCGTCGGCGATCGCCGCCAGCTTGCCGGCGCAGGCGGCCAGCGGCTGCTCGATGGTGGTCTCGCGGATCACCCGCAGGTCGGCCAGGCCCATGCCGTAGGCGCTGAGCACCCCGGCGAACGGGTGGATCATCACCGTGCCCATGCCCAGGGCGTCGGCCACCAGGCAGGCGTGCTGGCCGCCGGCCCCGCCGAAACAGGCCAGGACATAGCGGGTGACGTCGTAGCCGCGCTGGATCGAGATCTGCCGCACCGCCTTGGCCATGTTCTCGACGGCGATGGTCAGGAAGCCCTCGGCGATCTCCGCCGAGCTCATCACCCTGCCGGTGGCGGCCGCGATCGCCGCCGCCATGGTGTCGAAGCGGGCGACCACCGCCTCGCGATCCAGCGGCTGGTCGGCGTCCGGGCCGAACACAGGCGGGAAGAAGTCCGGCGACAGCTTGCCGAGCATGACATTGCAGTCGGTGACCGTCAGCGGCCCGCCGCGTCGATAGCAGGCCGGGCCGGGCACGGCCCCGGCCGAGGCCGGTCCCACCCGCAGCCGCGCCCCGTCGAACGTGCAGATCGAGCCGCCGCCGGCCGCCACGGTGTGGATGTTCATCATCGGCGCGCGCATCCGCACCCCGGCCACCACGGTCTCGTAGGCCCGCTCATAGGTCCCGGCATAGTGGCAGACGTCGGTGGAGGTGCCGCCCATGTCGAAGCCGATGATGCGATCGAAGCCGGCCTCCCCCGCCGTGCGGGCCATGCCGACCACGCCGCCGGCCGGGCCCGAGAGGATGGCGTCCTTGCCGCGAAAGGCCCGGGCGTCGGTCAGGCCGCCGTTCGACTGCATGAACAGCAGCCGCGCGTCGCCGCCCAGGGTTCCGGCCACCTGGTCGACATAGCGGCGCAGGATCGGCGACAGATAGGCGTCGACCACCGTGGTGTCGCCGCGCCCGACCAGCTTCATCAGCGGGCTGACCTCGTGGCTGGCCGAAACCTGGGCGAAGCCGACCTCGCGGGCGATCTGCGCCACCCGCGCCTCGTGCGCGGTCCAGCGAAAGCCGTGCAGCAGCACCACCGCCACGGCGCGGAAGCCGGCCTCGAAGGCGGCCGCCAGGTCGCGGCGGGTCGCCGCTTCGTCCAGCGGGCGCAGCACCTCGCCGTCGACTCCGATCCGCTCGTCGATCTCGACGACGCGGTCGTACAGGGCCTGCGGCTTGACGATGTGGCGGTCGAACAGCTTCGGCCGGGCCTGGTAGCCGATGCGCAGGGCGTCGGCGTGGCCCTGGGTGATGGCCAGAACGGTGGCCTCGCCCTGACGTTCGAGCAGGGCGTTGGTGGCCACGGTGGTGCCCATCTTCACCGCGTCGATGGCGGCGTTCGGCGTGCCGGCCGCCGCCAGCACCGCCCGCACCCCGGCCACGGCGGCGTCGGCATATTGCTCGGGATTCTCCGACAGCAGCTTGTGGATGATCAGAGCGCCGTCAGGCCGCCGGGCGACGATGTCGGTGAAGGTGCCGCCTCGGTCGATCCAGAACTCCCAGCCGCGCGGCGGCGTGCGATCGGAAGCGGCGGGTGAGGTCATGGGAACGGGACTCGGATTGCGCGGGGCGACCATCGCCTAAAATCGCCGGCGGGCGAAGCCTCGAAGCGCCTTGCGCCCTTCGAGGCTCGGCCATGCCTCGCACCTCAGGATGAGGAGATTTGTGCCGAGACCCTCATCCTGAGGCGCCGCGAAGCGGCCTCGAAGGACGCACGGCGTTCTAATGCAGCACGCCCCCCGCCTGCAGCACACCCCAGATCCCCAGGCCCAGGAAGATCAGCGCCGCGCCCAGCCGGACATATTTCAGCGGCACGATCTTGGTCGCCGCCTCGCCCAGATAGACCGCCGGGATATTGGCCAGCATCATGCCCAGGGTGGTGCCGGCGGCGATCAGCAGCACGCCGTGGAACTTGGCGGCCAGGGCGACGGTGGCGATCTGGGTCTTGTCGCCCATCTCGACGAAGAAGAAGGCGACGGCGGTGGTCCAGAACACCCCGTGCTTGCCGAGCTTGCCGGCGTCATCGTCGTCGGCCTTGTCCGGGATCAGCGCCCAGCCGGCCATGGCGATGAAGGCGATGGCCACCGCCCAACGGAACCAAGCGCCGCTGAGCAGGTCCGACACCCAGTAGCCGGCCAGGGCGGCCAGGGCGTGGTTGGCCAGGGTGGCGACCAGGATGCCGAGGATGATCGGTACGGGTTTCTTGAACCGGGTGGCCAGGATAATGGCCAAGAGTTGGGTCTTGTCGCCGATCTCGGCGATGGCGACCACCAGGGTCGAAATGAAGAGCGCTTCCATGAAGTCTTGAACCATCCGGGGCCGGGCGCATGCCAATAGCGTCGACACCCCCGCCCAGCCCGGACCGGAAGTCGACGCCATTGGTCTCGCCGCGGGGATCGCTCGATCCCCTCCACCCGCGCCATGATCTCGCGATCAAGTATGTTGACGACGGGCCCCGCTGATAGGCGCGGGCGGCTACTCCCCAAAGGTGGGCGGTTGGTAGCGGGGGTTGGTCGGAAGGTCAAGGAACCCCTCTCCCTCTGGGAGAAGAGCTCAAGCCACCGCCCCCGGCCCATCGAACCGCATCAGATGGATCGCCACCCGCACCTTGCCGCCGGTGAAGGCGCCCCCGGCGGCGGTGATCAGCACCGGCGTGTCGGCGTAGAAGGCGGTCGGGCCAATGAGCCCGATATTGCCGGCGTTCTTGGCCACGCCCAGCGACGACCCGAACTTGCCGGCCTCGCCGGTGACGCCGCAGCTGTAGGAGGCCGCCCCGGTCACCGCCACGCTGGTGCGGGTCGAAACCCCCAGCACGATCGAGCGGTTGGGAATGGCGACGCTGGTGGCGGTGGTGGCCCCGGCCAGGGTGACCTCTTCCTCGAGGATCTCGAACCGGGTGCTGGCCAGGAAAGGCGAACGGGCGGCGGTGACGCTTCGAAAGGTGGCCGACAGCGAGACCCAGGCCGCGCCGTCGAAGACCACCGCCACCGCCTCGTCCTTGACCCAGGCCCGCCAGCCGGCGGCGGGGGCGAGCATCTCCCAGACCCCGGCCTCGAACCGCGCCAGGCCGCCGGCCGGCTTGCCGCTCCAGACGGCGCCGGTCGCGCCGGCGGGAAGGATGTGGATCACCCCGTCGGCCGGCGCGACGGGCTGGGCGGCGAGCGCGCGGCTCTCGACCGCCAACTGGACCAGGCCGTCGAGCCGGGCGAAGGCCTCGTTGACGGTGACGTGCTTCTGGGCCTGGTTGGCGGCCACGTAAGGCAGGTTCAGGCGGGGGGTGGCGTCGTCGGACATCGGAGCGGCTCCTGGCGGTGGGACGCCCGCCAGTCTCACCCCAAGGATCCGAGGGCGGACCGATCCGCTCCTGTCCCCGTCCCTATCCCCGTCTATTCGGCGGCGAAGGCCAGCGCATGGCCCGCCGTCAGGGCGGTCTTGGCCGCCAGCTGCGCCTTGGCGTCCTCGTATTCGCGCGAGAGCTTGGCGACGAGTTCGCCGGCCGTCAGCACCGCCTCGATGGCCCCGATGCCCTGGCCGCAGCCCCAGATGTCGCGCCAGGCCTTGGCGTCCTGGTTGCCGCCGGAGCCGAAGTTCATCGCCGAGGGATCGCTGACCGGCAGGTTGTCGGGATCCAGCCCCGCCTTGACCACCGACGGCCGCAGATAGTTGCCGTGCACCCCGGTGAACAGGTTGGAATAGAGGATGTCGTCGGCGTGGCTGTCGACGATCATGTCCTTGTAGCCCTGGGCGGCGTTGGCCTCCTTGGTGGCGATGAAGGCCGAGCCGATATAGGCGAGGTCTGCGCCCATGGCCTGGGCCGCCAGGATCGCGCGGCCGCTGGCGATTGCGCCCGACAGCGCCACCGGCCCGTCGAACCAGGCGCGGATCTCCTGGATCAGGGCGAACGGCGACAGGGTGCCGGCATGGCCGCCGGCCCCGGCGGCGACAGGGATCAGGCCGTCGGCCCCCTTCTCGATCGCCTTGCGGGCGTGGCGGTTGTTGATGACGTCGTGCAGCGTGATCCCGCCATAGGAATGGATCGCCTGGTTGAGGTCCTCGCGCGCGCCCAACGAGGTGATCACCACCGGGACCTTGTGCTTGACGCACAGCTCGAGATCTTCCTCGAGGCGGTTGTTGGTTTTGTGGACGATCTGGTTGACCGCAAACGGGGCCGAGGGAGCCTCGGGATGGGCGCGGTCGTGGGCGGCCAACTCCTCGGTGATCCGCGCCAGCCACTCGTCGAGCTGCGAAATCGGCCGGGCGTTCAGCGACGGGAACGATCCGACCACCCCCGCCTTGCATTGGGCGATGACCAGATCGGGGTTGGAGACGATGAACAGCGGCGAGGCGATGACCGGCAGGCGCAGGCGGTCGCGCAGGATCGGCGGCAGGGCCATTGGATCACGTCTCCCGTTGGCGGCGCCGCGCGCCGCTCAGCTTATCGTCGTTCTTTTAAACGGGTGTTCGCCGGCCGCGCAAGCGCTTGACGGCCGTAACGGCGCGGGCGCATCTGCCTGCAAAACAAGAATGCTGCACCGCAGGAGAGAGACGTCTTGAGTGAGGCCCTCACGCCCTTGGCCGAGGATTTCGCCGCCCCCGATCGGGCGCGCTGGCTGGCCGTGGTCGAGAAAACCCTCAAGGGCCAGGACTTCGATACGGCCCTGACCCACACCACCGCCGACGGCCTGGTCATCCAGCCGCTCTATACGCGCCAGGACGGCGTCGCCGTGGCCCGCGACCTGGCGCCGCGTGATCCGGACCGACCATGGGACGTGCGCATGCGTGTCGCCCATCCCGATCCCGCCGTCAGCCAGGCCGAGGGCCTCAAGGATCTGGAGAACGGCGCCGCATCCTTGCTGGTGGCTATCGATCCGGCCGGCGTCCGCGGCGTCGCCGTGGGTTCGGCCGAAGACCTCGGCCGGGTGCTGGACGGCGTGCTGCTGGACCTGGCCCCGACCGCGCTCGACGCCGGCTTCCTGGGGCCCAAGGCCGCCGACTGGCTGGGAAGCCTGGCCAAGGCCGCGCCCAACGCGCCGCTATCATTCCACATGGACCCGCTGTCGGCCTTCGCCGAGGCCGGGGTCAGCCCGGGGCCGGTGGAGAGCCACCTGGTCTCGGCCGCCACCGTCGGCGTGCGCCTGGCGACCACCTACGCCAAGGCCAGCCTGTTCCTGGCCACCGGCCGCGTCGCCCACGAGGCCGGCGGCTCCGAGGCCCAGGAGCTGGCGCTGATGGCCGCCAGCGCCCTGGCCTACGCCAAGGCCCTGGTCCGCGCCGGCCTGCCGATGGACGAGGCGTTCGCGCGCATCACCTTGGGGGTCAGCGTCGACGGCGACTATTTCATGGGCGTCGCCAAGGTCCGCGCCGCGCGGGCGGTGTGGGCCCGGCTGACCGGGGCCTGCGGGGCGGAAGTCGCCGCCACGATCGAGGCGCGGTCGTCGCAGCGCATGCTGACGAAAATGGACGCCTGGACCAACCTGCTGCGCCTGACCGCCGCCGGCTTCGCCGCCGCGGTCGGCGGGGCCGACGCCGTGGTGCTGGGGGCGTTCACCGACGCCATTGGCCTGCCCACCGCCTTCGCCCGCCGCCAGGCCCGCAACACCCAGCTCGTCCTGATGGAGGAGAGCCACCTGGGCAAGGTCGCCGACCCGGCCGGTGGGGCCTGGTACCTCGACCGCCTCACCGACCAGCTGGCCCGCGCCGCCTGGACCAAGTTCCAGGCCGTCGAGGCGGTCGGCGGGGCCATCGAGGCCCTGGCCGGCGGCCAGATCGCCGCCGAGGTCGCCGACGCCCGGGCGCTGCAGCAGGCCGCCTTCGCCGCCAAGAGCCGCAAGATCGTCGGCGTCACCGCCTTCCCCAACGCCGACGACAAGCCGGTCGAGGTGGCTTTGGTCGACCCGACGGCCTTCGCCGTCGACGCCCCCAGCCCGCGCCTGCCGGGGCCGGACGGGACCTGCCCGGCCCTGGCCCCGATCCGGTTCGCCGCCACGTTCGAGGAGGCCTGAGCCATGAAGCGCTTCCCCAACTTCACCGCCGTCGACTTCGCCGAGGTCGCCGCCTCGCCCGCCGCCGCCGAAGGCCCGGTGTGGACGACGCCGGAGGACATCGACGTCGCCGCCGCCTTCACCGAGGCCGATGTGGCGGGCCTGGACTTCACCGACGGCTATCCCGGCCTGGCCCCGTTCGGCCGCGGCCCCTACCCGACCATGTACGTCACCAATCCCTGGACGGTGCGGCAGTACGCCGGCTTCTCGACCGCCGAGGACAGCAACGCCTTCTATCGCCGCAACCTGGCGGCCGGTCAGATGGGGCTGTCGGTCGCCTTCGACCTGGCCACCCACCGCGGCTACGATTCCGACCACCCGCGGGTGACCGGCGACGTCGGCATGGCCGGGGTGGCGATCGATTCCATCCTCGACATGCGCACCCTGTTCAGCGGCATCCCGCTCGACAAGATGAGCGTGTCGATGACCATGAACGGCGCGGTGCTGCCGATCCTGGCGCTCTACATCGTCGCGGCCGAGGAACAGGGCGTCGGCCCCGATCAGCTGTCGGGCACGATCCAGAACGACATCCTCAAGGAGTTCATGGTCCGCAACACCTACATCTATCCGCCCGAACCTTCGATGCGGATAATTTCCGACATCTTTTCATACACTTCGACCCATATGCCGAAGTTCAATTCGATCTCGATCAGCGGCTATCACATGCAGGAGGCCGGGGCGACGGCCGACCTCGAGCTGGCCTACACCCTGGCCGACGGCGTCGAATACGCCCGGGCCGGCGTGGCCGCCGGCATGTCGATCGACACCTTCGCCCCGCGCCTGAGCTTCTTCTGGGCGATCGGCATGAACTACTTCATGGAGGTGGCCAAGCTGCGCGCCGCCCGCCTGCTGTGGGCCCGGCTGATGAAGCGCGAGTTCGATCCCAAGGACGACCGCTCGCTGTCCCTGCGCACCCACAGCCAGACCTCCGGCTGGTCGCTGGCGGCGCAGGATGTGTTCAACAATGTCGCCCGCACCGCCGTCGAGGCGATGGCGGCGGTCAACGGCCAGACCCAGAGCCTGCACACCAACAGCCTCGACGAGGCCCTGGCCCTGCCCACCGATTTTTCGGCCCGCATCGCCCGCAACACCCAGCTGGTGCTGCAGCTGGAGAGCGGTACGACCCGCGTCGCCGATCCCTGGGGCGGCTCCTACTATGTCGAGCGCCTGACCCACGACCTGGCGGTCAAGGCCCTGGCCCATATCGACGAGATCGAGGCGGCCGGCGGCATGGCCAAGGCCATCGAGCGGGGCCTGCCCAAGCTGCGCATCGAGGCGGCCGCCGCCAAGACCCAGGCCCGCATCGACGCCAATCGCCAGAGCGTGGTGGGGGTCAACCGCTACCGCCCCGAGGTGGTCGACGACATCCCGATGCTGAAGGTCGACAACAGCTCGGTGCGCGCCCAGCAGCTGGAGAAGCTGGCCCGGCTGAAGGCCGAGCGCGATCCGGCCGCCACGGCGGCTGCGCTCGCCACCCTGGAGGCCGGGGCTCGTGGGACCGGTAACCTCTTGGCCCTGGCCGTCGACGCCGCCCGCGCCAAGGCCACGGTCGGCGAGATCTCCCTGGCCCTGGAAAACGTCTTCGGCCGCCACCGCGCCAGGATCCAGACCATCGAGGGGGTCTACGCCAAGGAGGCCGGGGCCGATCCGCTCGCCGCCCGCGCCCGGGCCATGGTCGCCGCGTTCAAGGAGGCCGACGGCCACGCCCCGCGCATCCTGGTGGCCAAGATGGGCCAGGACGGCCACGACCGCGGCCAGAAGGTCATCGCCAGCGCCTTTTCCGACCTCGGCTTTGACGTCGAGATCGGGCCGCTGTTCCAGACCCCGGCCGAGGCCGCCCAGGCGGCGATCGACGCCGACGTCCACGTGGTCGGGGCCTCGTCCCTGGCCGCCGGCCACCTGACCCTGGCCCCGGAACTGAAGCGCGAACTGGGACAGCGCGGCCGCGACGACATCATGATGGTGGTCGGCGGGGTGATCCCGCCGCAGGACTTTCAAGCCCTCTACGACGCCGGGGCCGCGGCCATCTTCCCCCCCGGAACGGTGATCGCCGAGGCCGCCATCGCGGTGCTGGAAAAACTCAACGCCCAGCTCGGCTACACCCAGGGCGCGGCGGCTTAGCAGAGCAATTGCGGCGTGATACCCTTCGCGCCATGACCGCCCTCGTTCGCGCTCTGCAGATATCTTCGCCGCACAGGTTCACCCTGGACGACGTGTTGCGCATGCAAGAGGCCGGCATCCTCGACCCGGACGCCCGGGTCGAGTTGATCGACGGGGGGCTGGTCGAGATGGCGCCGGAAGGGGTTCCCCATGTCCGCGTGAAGATGCAGATCGCCAAGAGCCTGATGGCTCGGGCCGGTGAGGCCGTCGAGGTCATCGTCGACTCCACCCTGCGGCTTTCGCCGACCTACGCGCCGGATCCGGATCTCTATCTTTATGACGCTCGCCAGTCGCTGGCCTCGATCAACGGCGAGACCGTCGGCCTAATTATCGAGGTGGCCCAGAGCAGCCTGGACAAGGATCTGTCGTTGAGGGCCGAAATCTACGGCGCGCACGGCGTGCGAGACTATTGGATGGTCGACATCGACGCCCAAGAGATCATCGTCCATCGCGGTCTGAACGGCGGCCTCTATCGCGACGTGGTTCACTATTCGGCGCGCGAGACCGTCCAGCCCCTGGCCTTCCCCGCGCTTGGCCTCTGCCTGGCCGAGCTACCGCCGATCCGCTGACGGCATCCGGCCGCTCCACCAGCGGCGCGCCGGCTTCAACCGTTCGGCGGCGACCTCGTCGGGCAGGCCGTGGCGGGCCTCGATGTCCTTCTGCAGGGCCTTGGCGGCCATCAGGTGGCCGGGGAACAGGGTGTCGACCGCCCAGCCGGCCACCGGAACGGCGTCGGTGAGGTTGTCGATGGCCAGATAGGCGGCCATCCGCACCAAGGTGGTAGGCATGGCCTTGGCGCGATAGCCGTGCAGCAGCAACAGCGCGCCCGCCCCCAAGCCGTAGGCCAGGCCGACGCCGGGCACCCAGGCCAGGACACCGTCCAGGCCGATGCCGATCGGTCCGACGCCGATCAGCCGGTCCGACAGCCGCTTGAGGGTCTCCGCCGAACGCCAGGCCTTGTGGGCGCGCTGGCGGTCGTCGGCGGCGACGTCGAGGACGGGGGACGCGGCGGAGTTGGTCATGCCCGTTCAACGCCCGTGACGGCGATCGGCTCCGGCCCGCCCCGACGACCGGTCGCTAGGCCGTGGCCCCCTCGGCCAGGCGCTTGGCCTGAGCCACCCAGGCGTCGCGGGCGGCGCGGCCCTTGAGGTCGAGGGCCTTGTCGACCTCGGCCAGATCGGCGTCGCCCCAGGCGGCGATCTGGGCGAACGAGGTGACGCCGCGATCGGCCAAGGCGGCGGCCAGCTTGGGCCCGATGCCCACCAGGCGGGTCAGGTCGTCGACGGTGGCGACAGCGGCCTCGACCACGGCCTCCTGCACGGCCTGAGCCGTTTCGACGATGGGCTCGGCGGCGGCGGTGATGGTTTCGGCGGTGTCGTCGGCGACGGCTTCAGCCGTCTCCACCGTTTCGGCGGCGAGTTCGGCCGCAGGCTCCACAACCGGTTCTAAAACCTCGACGGGGGTCGGCGCGGCTTCGACGATGGCTTCCACCGTCTCGGTGACCGCATCAAGCGTGTCCTCGACCGCCGCGACGGTCGCCTGGATCACGGGTTCGACGGCGTCGAACAAGGTCGCCGCGGGCGCACTGGCCAGGGCCGGCGCGACCGGCTCCTCCAGATCCGCCGGCGCGGACGGAGCCACCGGCTCGGGGCGCAGGGCCATCAGGGCCTCGAGATTGACCGACTCCCGCCAGCGGTTGCTCCACCACCACCAGGTCGCCCCGGCCATGGCCGCGCCGCCGAACATCAGCCACAGGGGCGAGGCCGCGCCCAGCATGACTTTCGGCGTCGTCTCGACGTCGACGCCCTCGGTCTTGAGGCCGGTGAGAAAGGAGGATGTTGCAACCATGGCGCCGCTCCGCTCCGCGATTTGTGCGATGCAACATAACACGGTTTTTGCTCGCAAGTGCGAAATTCTTAACGCAGTCTCAACCGAGACCGAGCGCGCCCAAGGCCAGGCCGGCGACCACCATCGCCGCCACCAGGGCCAGCACCGGCAGCCTCAGGCCGAACAACAGGCCGCCGGCCAGGACGGTCAGGCCGAGGGCGGCGGGGTTCAGGCTGGCCAGGTCCGGAACGGTGGCCCGCACCAGCCCCCAGGCGTGGTCCTGGCCGGTCTTGAACAGCAGATGCAGGGCGAACCACACGGCGAGGTTGGCGATCACCCCCACCGCCGCCGACGACACCAGGCTCAGCGCCCGGGCCGGCCGCGGCCGGCGGCGCAGCCGCTCGATGAACGGGCCGCCGGCGAAGATCCACAGGAACGACGGCGCGAAGGTGGCCCAGGCCGCCAGCAGACCGCCGGCGACCGCCGCCGGCCAGGCCCAGGCCGGGTCGGCGGTCTGATAGGCGCCGACGAAGCCGACGAAGACGAAGACCAGCACCAGAGGGCCAGGCGTGGTCTCGGCCAAACCCAGGCCGTCGAGCATCTGCGCCGGGCTCAGCCAGCCGAAGGCCGAGGCCGCCTGGCCCAGATAGGCCAGGGCCGCATAGGCGCCGCCGAAGCTGACCACCGCCAGGCCGCTGAACACCGCCCCCATCCGCGCCACGGTCGAATGCGGCAGCAGGATCAGGGCCAGGACCACCGGCCCCAGCCAGGCCGCCAGCCAGACCAGGGCGGTGCGCCAGGCCGGCCCCAGCTCGGCGACCGCGTCGGGATCGTCGTCGGCGGCGACCGCGCCGCCGCCCAGGGCCCAGCCGACCAGGCCGGCCGCCAGGATCACCAGCGGGAACGGCAGGGTGGTGAAGGTCAGGGCCAGGAAGGCCAGGACCGCGGCCGCCCAGCCGGCCCGGTCCTTCACCGCCCGCCCGCCGATCCGCAGCAAGGCCTGCAGCACCAGCGCCACCACCGCCGCCTTCAGACCCAGCAGGGCCGGCCCCGCCCACGACGCCTGACCATGGACCACGTACAGCGCCGACAGGCCCAGCATCACCAAGAGGCCGGGCAGCACGAACAACCCGCCGGCCGCCACCCCGCCGCGCACGCCGTGCAGCCGCCAGCCCATCCAGGTGGCCAGCTGCTGGGCCTCGGGGCCCGGTAGCAGCATGCAGAAGCTGAGCGCATGAGCGAAGCGAGCCTCGTCGATCCAGCGGCGCTCCTCGACCACCATCCTGTGCAGCAGGGCGATCTGGCCGGCCGGGCCGCCAAAGCCCAGGCAGCCGATGCGCAGCCAGACGGCGACGGCCTCGCCAAAGCTGGGCGGCGCGACGGCCTCCCCCGCCCGGCTCACGCCGCCGTC
>JAQGIN010000431.1 GCA_028291125.1 Caulobacter sp. | reverse complement strand
AGCAGGCCGAGGGCGAGCAGAACGGGCAGGCGCATGGAGGGCTCCGGAAACCAAGGCGGCGAAGGTGACCGGCGGATCGACTTTGGGCAAGGGCGTAGCGTCACCGCGCGGCGTCGATCGCCCGTTGGACCGCCAAGGCCTGCGCTGTCTCGCGCACGTCGTGCACCCGCACCATGGCCACGCCGGCCCGCGCGCCCGCCAGGGCCGCCGCCAGCGAACCGCCCAGCCGGCCGCCGGCGTCGCCGGCTAGCGGATCGACGGCGGCGATGAAGCGCTTGCGGCTGGCCCCCAGCAGGATCGGAAAGCCCAAGGCCACGAAGCGCGGCAGGGCCGCCAGCAGGGCCAGGTTGTGGGCCGCGGTCTTGCCGAAGCCGAGGCCGGGATCGAGCCAGATCTTGTGGCGCGCCACGCCGGCCGCCATCGCCGCCCGCGCCCGCGCCAGCAGGAAGGCCTCGACCTCGGCGACGACGTCGGCATAGGCCGGGGCGTCCTGCATGGTGCGCGGCTCGCCGCGCATGTGCATCAGCGCCACCTCGCAGCCGAGCTCGGCGGCGACGGCGGCCGCGTCGGGCGAAAAGCCCAGGGCGCCGACGTCGTTCCACAGGCTGGCCCCGGCGGCCACGGCGGCGCGGGCCACGGCGGGCTTCATGGTGTCGATCGAGATCGAGATTGGGCTCTCCGCGTGGACCGCCGCGATCAGCGGGACCACGCGGGCGACCTCGTCGGCTTCCGAGACCGGCGCCGCGCCCGGCCGGGTCGACTCGCCGCCGATGTCGAGCCAGTCGGCCCCGTCGGCGATCAATTGGCGCGCATGGGCCAGGGCCGCGCCTGGCGCGACGAACCGGCCGCCGTCCGAGAAACTGTCGGGCGTGACATTGACGACGCCCATCACGAGCGGGCGGAGCGGCTGGATCTGGGCCATGGGCCCCTTCTAGAGCAGGACCCACCGACTTAGAAACGGCCCCTTTTGCCCATCATCCCGCGAAAGCGGGGATGATGGATGTTGGGGGATGCGCCCAGACAGCGAAAAGGCCGGGTCGCGAACGGCCCGGCCTCTCCAATTCATCCGATCCCAGCCTAGGCCGTGATCGCCTCGCCGCCCGGCGACAGCGGCACCGAGGCCACGGGGCCGGTCGGCTTGGCTTCCGGCTCGTCGCGCTTGGGCGGGATGCCCTTGAGCACGCCGGTGATCTCGTCGCCGCTGAGGGTTTCGTACTCCAGCAGGGCCTTGGCCAGGCTGTGCAGGTCGTCCAGCTTCTCGGTCAGGATCCGGCGGGCCTCGTCGTCGCCCATCTTCACCAGACGCTTGACCTCGCTGTCGATCAGCTTGGCGGTCTCTTCCGAGACGTTCTGGGTGCGGGCCACCGAATGGCCGAGGAACACCTCGTCCTGGTTGTCGCCATAGGCCACCGTGCCCAGGGCGTCGGAATAGCCCCACTGGGTGACCATGCTGCGGGCCAGGCCCGTCGCCGCCTTGATGTCGCTGCTGGCGCCCGAGGTGATGTTGTCCTTGCCGAAGATCAGCTCCTCGGCCACCCGGCCGCCCATCATGATGGCCAGGCGGCTGGTCATCTGCAGGTACTTCATTGAATAGCGGTCGCCTTCCGGCAGTTGCATGACCATGCCCAGGGCCCGGCCGCGCGGCACGATGGTGGCCTTGTGCACCGGGTCGGCCAGCGGAACGTTCATCGCCACGATGGCGTGACCGCCCTCGTGATAGGCGGTCAGCTTCTTCTCTTCCTCGCTCATCGCCATCGAGCGGCGCTCGGCGCCCATCATCACCTTGTCCTTGGCGTGCTCGAAGTCGTGCATGGTGACCATGCGGCGGTTCAGGCGCGCGGCGGTCAGGGCCGCCTCGTTGACCAGATTGGCCAGGTCGGCGCCGGAGAAGCCGGGGGTGCCGCGGGCCAGGATCTTGACGTCGACGTCGGCGGCCAACGGCACGTTCTTCATGTGCACGCGGATGATCTTCTCGCGGCCGCCCACGTCGGGGTTGGGCACCACCACCTGACGGTCGAAGCGGCCCGGACGCAGCAGGGCCGGGTCCAGCACGTCGGGGCGGTTGGTGGCGGCGATCAGGATGATGCCTTCATTGGCCTCGAAGCCGTCCATCTCGACCAGCAGCTGGTTGAGGGTCTGCTCGCGCTCGTCATTGCCGCCGCCCAGGCCGGCGCCGCGGTGACGGCCGACGGCGTCGATCTCGTCGATGAAGATGATGCAGGGGGCGTTCTTCTTGGCCTGTTCGAACATGTCACGGACGCGGCTGGCGCCGACGCCGACGAACATCTCGACGAAGTCCGAGCCGGAGATGGTGAAGAACGGCACGCCGGCCTCCCCCGCCACCGCGCGGGCGATCAGGGTCTTGCCGGTGCCGGGAGGGCCGATCAGCAGGGCGCCCTTGGGAATCTTGCCGCCCAGGCGCTGGAACTTGCTCGGGTCCTTCAGGAAGTCGACGACCTCCTGCAGCTCCTCCTTGGCCTCGTCGACGCCGGCGACGTCGTCGAAGGTGATGCGGTTCTTGTTCTCGGTCAGCAGCCGGGCCTTGGACTTGCCGAAGCCCATGGCGCCCTTGGTGCCGCCCTGCATCTGCCGCATGAAGAAGATCCACACCCCGATCAGCAGCAGGATCGGCAGCATGTTGAGCAGAATGCCTACCAGGCTGATGCGGTTGGCGTCCTTGATCTGGATGTCGGCGCCGCGCGCCTCGAGGCGCTTCAGCAGGTCCTCGGAATTGGGCGGGGCGTGGACGACGTAGGTCTTGCCGGCGCGGTCGGAGACCTCGACGGCCTGGCCGCTGATCACCGCCTTGCGGACCTCGCCATTGTCGATTTGGCGCAGCAGCTGCGAATAGCTGACCTCGCCGCCGCCGGCCGGGCGCGCGCCCTGGGTCATGACGCCATAGCCGACGAGCAGAGCCACCACGATCACCAGCCAGATGGCCAGATTCTTGAAATTCATCCGTCTCGTCTTCCCAACGATAAGCCTTGAGCCCTCAAGATAGGACGTCCGAGGCGCTTGCGCCACGCGCGCGATGTCACGTCGCGGGTTCGCGGTCGATTCCGCCGGTGGCGGCGATGAAGCGGGCCTCGACCAAGGAGCGGATCTCGACCCG
>JAQGIN010000415.1 GCA_028291125.1 Caulobacter sp. | reverse complement strand
GGGGCGTATCCAAACGTGCGGAGGACGCCATGCGCCCCACTCTCCTAGCCTCTGCCCTCGCCGTCGCCGTGATCGCCGCCGCGCCCGCCCTGGCGGCCCCGACCGTGGCCAAGGTCAATATCGCCATCGGCCCCGAACTGGCCAAGAAGGGCGATGACCTGGGGACCAAGGAATTCGATTATTTGACCACCGAGCTGCGCCGCGCGGTCGAGCGCCAGCTGGCCCAGAAGGGCGCGCTCAGCCCCGACGGCGGCGCGCTGAACCTGGTGATCGCCGACGCCCAGCCCAACCGGCCGACCTTCGAGCAGCTGGGGGCCAAGCCGGGTCTGTCGTTCTCCAGCTTCGGGATCGGCGGCGCCAGCATCAGCGGCGACTATGTCTCGCCTTCCGGCGTCACGACCCCGGTCAGCTATCGCTGGTACGAGACCGACATCCGCGAGACCCCGACCTATTCCACCTGGCACGACGCCGACGTGGCCTTCGACCGCTTCGCCCTCCGCCTGGGCCGCGACCGGCTGTCGGACGACTGATCGCCCTTGCCAGGGCCGCCGCCGCGCTGTCTGATCGCTGATCAGAAGGCGGACCCAACCGCCGGCGGGAGGTCAGCGCATGGACGGTCCAAGACCATCGCGGCAAAGACGATCCTCGTGGACCCTGGCCGCCTGGGCCGCGCCCACCCTGCCGCTGGCGGCCCTCGGCCTGCCGCTGGTGGTCTACCTGCCCGAATACTATGTCGCCGAGCTGGGGCTGTCGTTGTCGGTGGTCGGCGCGGCCTTCCTGCTGGTCCGCGTCGCCGACATCCTGCTCGATCCGATCCTCGGCGGCATGATGGACCGCACCCGCTCGCGCTGGGGGCGGTTTAGGCCCTGGCTGGCGGCCGGGACGCCGCTGCTGATGGCCGCCGCCTACGCCCTGTTCATGGCCCGGCCCGGAGTCGGGCCGCTGTATCTGTGGGGTTGGCTGGTGGTCTGCTATGTCGGCTATTCGATGGCGGTGCTGTCGCAGACCGCCTGGGGCGCCACCCTGTCGACCGACTATCAGCAGCGCTCGCGGATCTATGGCTGGTGGTCGGCCGGCAATGTGGTCGGCATGATCCTGGTGCTGCTGCTGCCGCCGATCCTGGCCCTGGTGTTCAAGGGCGACCACGCCGCCGGCGTGCGGGCCATGGGCTGGTTCATCATCGTCATGCTGCCCGTGACCTTCGCCCTGGCCCTGGCCCGGGTGGGCGAGGCCCCGGCCCCCAGCCTGCGCCCTCGGGCCGGCCTGCGCGAATATCTGGGCCTGATGAAGCGCGGCTCGGTGCGGCGGCTGCTGGCCGCCGACCTGCTGATGGGCCTGGCCCCCGGCATCGCCGGGGTGCTGTTCTTCTTCTTCTTCGAGCGCATCAAGGGCTTCGACAAGACGCAGGCCAGCATCATGCTGCTGGTCTATTTCGTCGCCGCCCTGGGCGGCGCGCCGCTGTGGCCGTGGCTGGCCAAGCGGCTGGGCAAGCACCACGCCCTGGCCGCCGCGGCCATGCTCTACGCCGCGGTGCAGATGGCCGCCGCCCTGACCCCGGCCCACAACCTGCCGCTGGGCCTGGCCGTGCTGGTGCTGGCCGGCCTGCCCTATTCGGCCGCGCCGTTGCTGGTGCGGGCGATGATGGCCGACATCGGCGACGAGGAGCGGCTGATCACCGGCGTCGATCGCACCGGCCTGCTCTACGCCATCGTCAACGGTACGGTGAAGCTGGGCTTCGCCCTGGCCGCCGGGGTGTTCGTGCTGCTCGAACGCTTCGGTTTCGACCCCAAGGTCCACAGCCAGAGCGGCGACGCGGCTCTGGTGGCGCTCTATGTCTACACGCCGGCCGTACTGGGCGTGCTGGTATCGGCGATCATGCTGCGCTATCCGCTGGACGCCGCCCGCCACGCGCAGATCCGTCGCCAGCTCGAGGCGCGGGACGCCGCGGCCCCCGCCGACCCCGAGCCGAAACCGGATGTCCATGCCGCCTTTCCCGCCGCCGCGCCCCGTCCCGCCGACTGACCACCCGCTGGTCCAGCTGATCGCCATCATGGCCAAGCTGCGCGATCCCGACGGCGGCTGCCCGTGGGACCTGGAGCAGACCTTCGCCACCGTCGCCCCCTATACGGTCGAGGAGGCCTATGAGGTGGCCGACGCCATCGAGCGCAGCGACCTGCACGACCTGAAGGAGGAGCTCGGCGACCTGCTGCTGCAGGTGGTGTTCCACGCCCGCATGGCGCAGGAGCAAGGGGCGTTCGACTTCGCCGACGTCGCCGCCGCCATCTCCGACAAGATGATCCGCCGCCACCCGCACGTGTTCGGCGACCACGCCTATGAGACCCCGGCCGCCCAGGTCGACGGCTGGGAAGCGCTGAAGGCCCAAGAGCGTCAGGCCAAGGCCAAGACCGGGGTGCTGGCCGACGTCCCGGCCGGCCTGCCGGCCCTGACCCGGGCCGTGAAGCTGACCAAGCGCGCCGCCCGGGTCGGCTTCGACTGGCCCTCGACCGACGAGGTGCTCGACAAGCTGGCCGAGGAGGTCGAGGAGCTGAAGGTCGAGATCGCCGCCGGTGACAAGGCCAAGGCGCGCGAGGAGCTGGGGGATTTGTTGTTCGTCTGCGCCAACTTGGCGCGGAAACTGGATGTCGAGCCGGAAGACGCGCTGCGCGCCACCAACGCCAAGTTCGCCCGCCGCTTCGGCTTCATCGAGGCGGCCCTGGCCCAGGACGGCCGCACGCC
>JAQGIN010000407.1 GCA_028291125.1 Caulobacter sp. | reverse complement strand
CTAGAGAAGGTGGAAGAGCAGGTCGTTGACCCGCCGCTCGGCGTCGGCCAGGGCGGTGTCGATCGGTTTGCGGCCGGTGATGGCGCTGGCCATCTCGTCGCCGATGATGTCCTGGATGGCGAACTGGCGCTGCACGCCGGGCGGCAGGCTCTGGCCGATCACCGCCAGTGGCGCGATGGCCTGGCGGTGGGGCAGGGCCTTGAAGCGCGGGCTGTCGATCACCGCCTGCATGGCCGGCAGGTGGCCGGTGCGCGACCAATCGTAGTCGTGGTCGGCCAGGAACCGAGCCAGCCGATAGACGGCGGCGCGCTGGGCGGGCGTCCGCTGGCGCGCCGGCGCCACCCAGGCGTGGCCGTCGACATAGGCGGCGTCCTTGGTCCCGAACAGGCGCGGATAGGGGACCACCGCGTAGCCGCCCGACAGCGGCCGGCCGGTCGACTTGGCCTCGGCCTCGAAGGCCCCGATCATCCAGGTGCCGACTAGATAGACGCCGCCGTCGCCATTCATGAAGCCGCTGGTGGCGGCGGCGTAGTCCTGGTCCTTGGTGGTCAGGTCCTCGGCATAGAGCTGCTTGAACAGCGCCACGACGCGGTGGGCCTCCGGCGTCGTCAGCTTGATGTGCTTGGGGTCGGGGAAGATCGCTGCGTTCTGGGTCAGGAGGTAGGTGTAGAGGTTGCGGGTATAGCTGGCCGTCTCATTGGCCATGGCCTGGACCAGATAGGGCTTGCCGGTGGCGCGTCGGAACTGTCGGGCCTGGGCCAGCAGCTCATCGGCGCTGGTCGGCAGCACCGGCTGGCCATCGCGCACCAGCCCCGCCTGGCGGAACTGGTTGAGATTGATGTGCCAAAGCGGCGCCCAGTTGTCGAAGGGCAGGCCATAGACCTGGCCGGCCTTGGTCACCCCTTCGCGGGCCGCGCGGGTGAAGGCGGCGGGCTGGATGCCGACCTTGGCCAGGTCCGGCCCCATCGGCTCGATCAGGCGCCGCGACTGGTAGTCCGAGATCGCCGACATGTGCATGGTCACCAGGTCGGGCGGATCGCCGGCCGCGAACTGGGCCGACAGCTGGTCATAGCCCGGCCAGGCGGCGATATTGACCTTCAGGCGGATGTCCGGGTTCTCGCGCTGGAACTGGTCGAGCAGGCCGGTGATGATCTCGCACTCGCCGTCGGGATTGCGCGCCCCGGCCCCGGTCGAGCGGCACTCGCCGAAGATCCGCTGCACGGTGATGCGGGTGACGTCGGGCTTGGGCGCGCAACTGGCCAGGGCCAGGGCGGCGATCGCCAGGGCGAGCTTGGACCACGGCCGCCTCATCGCACCGCCGCCCCCGACACAGCCCGGACGATGTACTTCTGGAACACGACGTAAACCGCCAGGATGGGTGCGCTGGCGAACACCGCCTGGGCCATCAGGAAGCCCAGGCCGCTGGTCTGGGCGAAGTTGATCTGCGAGCTGGCGACGCCGACCGTGAGGGTGAACATCTCGCTGCGGGTGGCCGAGATCAGCGGCCACCAATAGTCGTTCCACGACGACAGGAAGGTGAAGATCCCCAGGGTGGCCTGGGCCGGCAGGGTCAGGGGCAGCAGCACGCTCCAAAACACCCGCAGCCGCGAGGCCCCGTCCAGCAGCGCCGCCTCGTCGAGCTCGACCGGGATGGCCTTGAAGTACTGGGTCATCAGGAACACCCCGAACGGGGCCGACAGGCCGGGCAGGAACAGGCCCGGATAGGTGTTGTGCAGGTGCAGGGCGCTGAACATCTGGTGGCGGGTGATGATCACCGACTGCTCGGGGACGGCCAGGCCGAACAGCACCAAGGCGAACAGCCAACGTCGGCCCGGAAACTCCAGCCGCGCGAAGCCGTAGCCGGCGAGGGACGACAGGGTCAACACCCCCAGCGTCGTGCACAGCGACACCAGGAGGCTGTTGCCCAGCCAGCGGAACACCGCCGCCCGCCGCAGGATCGAACCGTAGTTCTCCAGGGTGTAGGGGCCGTGGAACACCGAGCCGGTGTCGCGCAGCAGCTCGTTATTGGCCTTCAGCGACAGGCCCAGGGTCCACAGCAGGGGCAGGACCATGATCAGGGCCAGCACCACCATCACCGCGAAACCGGCGCGGGCTTCCCAAGGGCTGCGTCCGACGGGCTGGGCCGAGCCGCTCATCGCTCGGCGCCCTTGCCGCGGCTGGTCAGGTACTGGGCCAGGGTGGCGATCAGAATGACGGCGAACAGGATCTCCGAGGCTGCCGCGGCGTAGCCGATGTCCCAGCGCCTAAAACCGACCTCGTAGAGGAACAGCACGATCGGCCGCGAGGCGCCGTTGGGGCCGCCTTGGGTCAAGAGCTGGGCCTGGCCGAACAGCTGGAACTGCAGCACGCACTGGATGATCACCACCAGCACGATGGTCCGGCGGATCGACGGCAGGGTGACGTGGGTCAGGGTCTTCCAGCGGCCGGCGTTGTCGAGGGCGGCGGCCTCGTAGAGCTCGGCCGGCACCTGCTGCAGCGCCGCCAGGTACAGCATCATCGGCAGGCCCAGGCACCACCACACCGTGGTCAGGGCGATGGCCGGCAGCACCAGATCCGGATGGCTGAGCAGCGGGATCGGCGGCCGGCCGGCCAGGTGCAGCAGGTTGGCGATCAGGCCGCCGTCGGGGATCAAGACCAGCCGCCAGATCAAGGTGACGATGGTCACCGACAGCACCGACGACGAGAAGAACACCCCGCGAAACACCGCCGCCGCCCGGGTCGGGCGGTTCAGCGCCAAGGCCAGGCCGAGGCTGATCGTCGCCAGGGCCGGCACGGTCAGCAGCACGAAATAGAAGGTGTTGCGCACCGCCTGCAGGAAGACGGTGTCGCGCGTCAGCCGCTGGAAGTTCTCGATCCCGACGAACACCTCGCCGCCGAACAGGTCGGCCTTGTGCAGGCTCAGCCACGCCCCGGCCAGCAGCGGATACAGCAGCAGGGCCAGATAGACGGCCAGATAGGGGGCGACGAACAGGGCGTTGCGCCATGACCCGGCGCGCGGGGCGGCCGCGGCGCTCATGTCGGCGCCCTCGGATGGTGGGCGTTGTCCTCGGCGTCGAACAGGTGGACGGGGCCGTCGATCGCCAGGCCGACGATGTCGTCCATGGCGGCGCGGCTGGTCCCGGCGTCCTCGGCGGTGAGCGCGCCGCCGTCGGCCAGGCGCAGGTGGACCAGGGTGCGGTCGCCGAGGCGTTCGACGAAGGCGATCTTGGCGTCGACCAGGCCGGTTCCGGGGGCGACGACCTTGGCCGCCTCAGGCCGCACGCCCAGCCGCCAGGTCGGGCTGGACGGCAGGTCGGCCAGGGGCATGGCGGTTTGGACGCCGGCCCCGTCGGCCAGGGCGGCGCGCGCCAGGCCGTCCGCGCCGACGTTCAGCGTCACGTCGAGGAAGGCCATCGGCGGCGAGCCGACGAAGGTGGCGACGAAGCGGTTGGCCGGCCGGGCGTAGATCTCCATCGGCGTGCCGATCTGCTGGATCCTGCGGTCGCTCATCACCACGATGCGGTCGGCCAGGGTCATGGCCTCGACCTGGTCGTGGGTGACCAGGATCATGGTGGCGTCGAGCCGGCGGCGCAGTTGAGCCAACTCCAGCCGGGTGCGCAGACGCAGGGCGGCGTCGAGATTGGACAGCGGCTCGTCGAACAGGAACAGGTCGGGCTTTTTGACGATCGCCCGGCCGATGGCGACCCGCTGGCGCTGGCCGCCCGACAGTTGGCCGGGCTTGCTGGGCAGGAAGCGCTCGATCTCGAGGATGCGCGCCGCCTCGGCCACCCGGGCCTCGATCTCGGCCTTGGCGACCTTGGCGTTGCGCAGGCCAAAGGCCATGTTCTCGAAGATCGTCATGTGCGGGTAGAGGGCGTAGTGCTGGAACACCATCGCCACGCCGCGACCGCCTGGCGGCAGCTGATCGACCCGGCGATCGCCGATGTGGATCTGGCCGGCGTCGACGCTCTCCAGCCCGGCGATCATCCGCAGCAGGGTGGACTTGCCGCAACCGGACGGGCCGAGGAAGGCGACGAACTCGCCGGCGGCGATGTCGAGGGAGATGTCGTCCAGCACCGGGACGGCGCCGAAGCGTTTGCTCAGACGGTCGAGCCGGACGCGCGCCACGGGGTCTAGGCCTCGCCGGTGGCGGAGGCGCGGACGACGGCTTCCGAAAGGATTCCGCGACGGTTCATAGGCCCCCCTGATGCAGCGGCTCGACGCCGCGTTCCCGCCGCCTTGTCGGCGGACTCGTTCGCCTGGGTTATTACTCAGACAAAATCAGGATATCGCCGAATTCGTGCGGCGCAAGGCGAAAGGCGTCGATCGGAGCAGACGAGGAGGCGAGTCAACAAACCGCCGTCTTCCCGGCGAAGGCCGGGACCCAGATTCATCCTGAGCATCTCAGGGCGTCACCTGGGCCCCGGCCTTCGCCGGGGAGACGGGCTTGTTCTTGGTCTTGGCGAATCTAACCGCCGAGCACGCCGTCGATGGCGCGGGCGACGCCTAGCGGGTTAGCGGCTTGCAGGGCTGGCGGCAACAGGGTGTCGGGCAGATCCTGATAGCAAACCGGCCGCAGGAAGCGCTCGATGGCCCGCGTGCCGACCGAGGTGCTCTTGCCGTCCGAGGTGGCCGGGAACGGGCCGCCATGGACCATGGCGGACGACACCTCGACCCCGGTCGGCCAGCCGTTGGCCAGGATGCGGCCGGCCTTGCGCTCGAGCACCGGCAGCAGGCCGCGCGCCAGTTCGGCGTCGGCGGCCTCCAGGTGCAGGGTGGCGGTCAGCTGGCCTTCCAGGCCCTCCAGCACGGTTTTCAGGGTCTCCAGGTCGGGAGCCCGCACCACCACCGACGAGGCCCCGAACACCTCATGCGACAGGGCCGGGGTGGCGAGGAAGGTGGCGGCGTCGACCTCGAACAGGGCGGCGCAACCCTGGTTGGCCGCGCCCGGCCCGGCGCCGCGGCCCAGCGGCTTGACGCCGTCGAGGCCAGTCAACTTGGCGACGCCGGTCTCATAGGCCTGGTGGATGCCGGGCGTCAGCATGACCTGGGGCGGAGCGCCGGTCAGGGCTTGGCGAGCCGAGGCCACGAAGGTGTCGAGATCGGGGCCGTCGAGGGCGAAGACCAGGCCGGGATTGGTGCAGAACTGGCCGGCGCCCATGGTCAGCGAGCCGACGAAGGCGGTTCCCAGCGCTTCGGCGCGGGCCGCCAGAGCCCCCGGGAACAGGATGACCGGATTGATGCTGCTCATCTCGGCATAGACCGGGATCGGCTCGGGGCGTTCGGCGGCGATCTTGACCAGGGCCATGCCGCCCGCCCGCGAGCCGGTGAAGCCGACCGCCTTGACGCGCGGATCGCGCACCAGGGCGCCGCCCAGTTCGTGCGATTGGCCGGTGAGCAGGGCGAAGACGCCGGCGGGCAGGCCGCACTTGGCCACCGCCGCGCGGATCGCGCCGCCGACCAACTCGCCGGCCTGGGGGTGGGCCGGGTGGCCCTTGACGATCACCGGGCAGCCGGCCGCCAGGGCCGAGGCGGTGTCGCCGCCGGCGGTCGAGAAGGCCAGCGGGAAGTTGCTGGCGCCAAACACCACCACCGGGCCCAACGGGATGAAGCGCTGGCGCAGGTCGGCGCGGGGCAGGGGCTTGCGCTCCGGCAAGGCCGGATCGATGCGGGCCCCGATCCAGTCGCCGCGGCGCACCACCTGGGCGAACAGCCGGAGTTGGCCGGTGGTGCGGCCGCGTTCGCCCTCCAGCCGGCCGCGCGGCAAGCCGGTCTCGGCCAGCAGGGTGGCGATCAGCGGCTCGCCCAGGGCCTCGATCTCGTCGGCGATGGTTTCCAGGAAGGTGGCGCGAGCCTCCAGGCTGGTCTCGCGATAGCCGTCGAAGGCCGCGGCGGCCGCGGCGCAGGCGGCGGCGATGGCGGCGGCGTCGGGCTCGGCGAAGATCGCGCCGAAGGCTTCGTTGGTGGCGGGATTGATCGCACGCAGCGTGGACATGAAGGACTCGTTTTCAGCTCGGGGAGGACTGGAATATGGGCGGCGAGGCGGCGAAGCGCGAGACCTCTTAGCAGATAAGGGGGCGACGGCGCCGCTTTGGCGCGCCTCGAAAACGCGCGACGGATTTACCGGACAAATACGTACCCCAATGGCGCCGTCAAACGGGGCGCGGCGCGGGGCGGGCGGGGCATTGCGAGGCGTCCCGATCTGGGCTTTCGCCAGGCAAAACGCGGCGCGGCGAGGCGTGGGCGCCGGCGTTCGCATCAATAGTCATACCATTGACCGCGCCGGCCGCCGCGATCCGCTTGAAGCCGCCGGGCGCGAAAATCCTTGTCGTCGGACAAGCGGGATCGCTAGTGTCCGCGCGGATCGGCCAAGACCGGACGGTCCGGGGGCGACGGGGAGCTGACCGCGCGTGAAGAAGAAATCCGACCCGGT
>JAQGIN010000401.1 GCA_028291125.1 Caulobacter sp. | reverse complement strand
GCGGACGCGGCCGGATCGGATAGAGACAAGCGCGGCTGCGCCGACTGCAGGCTGGACGGGTCGCTCGAAAGTCCCCAGGCGACAAGCACAGCGGCGGATGCAGCGACGGCAACGGCAGTCGACGCGGCGCGCAGCGACATGCGGCCAGAAGCCTTATCCGGATTGGACACTGCAAGCGCCTTTTGGGACCCCATGGCGACCAGCATGCCCGGAAATTCCGGTTCCGTCAAAATGGGGATGGGGCCTCGCCCCCGGCGACCATCACCCGAGTGGTCAGGCGGCAGCACGGCGCGCGCCGGCCCGGTCAGGTGCAGCGCGATATGCCGCGACCGCAGCCCGGCAAGGCGCCTTGCCCAATCCTCTCGGACAGGCCGGTCTCGTCAAGCCGCTGATCTTGAAAATTTATTCTAAACCAATGGTTTAGAAGGGGAATGGTGCCCAGGAAAGGACTCGAACCTTCACAGCCGTTAAGCTACTGGCACCTGAAGCCAGCGCGTCTACCAATTCCGCCACCTGGGCTCGTTCCACATCCACCGGATTGGCGCGAGGCGCGGACGTTTAGGCAAAGGCGTCGGGCGCGTCAATGACAAAGGCGCGCATTCCGTTGCGATTGGGCGCGGGCTCGTCTATCCCCCGCTCCATCGCAGACGACGAGGATGGACGATGCAAGGTCTGGTCACGGTGTTCGGGGGCTCCGGCTTCGTCGGAACCCAGGTCGTGCGCGCGCTGGCCAAGGCGGGCTATCGGATCCGCGTGGCGGTGCGCCAGCCCAATCTCGCCTATCGCCTGCGCATGCTCGGCGACGTCGGTCAGATCGAGGTGGTGCAGGCCAATGTCCGCAACGCCCCGTCGGTGACCCGGGCCCTGGAGGGCGCCGAGGCCTGCGTCAATCTGGTGGGCGTGCTCTATGAGAGCGGCCGCCAGAAGTTCCAGACCCTGCACGTCATGGGGGCCAAGACGGTGGCCAGCATCGCCAAGGCCCAGGGTGTCACCCGCCTGGTGCAGATGTCGGCCCTGGGCGCCGATCCGCAATCGCCGTCGAAATACGCTCGCACCAAGGCGATGGGCGAGGCCGCCGTCCGCGACGCCTTCCCCGGCGCCATCGTCGTGCGGCCGTCGCTGGTCTTCGGTCCCGAGGATTCGTTCTTCAACCGCTTCGGCCAAATGGCGTCGATCAGCCCGGTGCTGCCGTTGATTGGAGCCGACACCCGCCTGCAGCCGGTGTTCGTCGGCGACGTCGCCGCGGCGATCGCCCTGGCCGTCGGCAGCCGGGTCACCCTGGGCCAGACCCTGGAGCTGGGCGGACCGGCGACCTACAGCTTCCGCGAGGTGCTGCAAATGGTGCTGACCGAGACCGGCCGCCATCGCCTACTGATCCCGACCCCGTGGCCGATCGCCCGGCTGATCGGCAAGCTCGGCGACCTTCAGGCCGCCGTCCTGCCCCTGGCCCCGCCCCTGACCTCCGACCAGGTCGAGATGCTGAAGGCCGACAACGTGGTCAGCGGCGGCTATCCAGGCTTCCGGGACCTGGGCGTCGTCCCGACCACCGTCGAGTCGGTGGTCCCGTCCTATCTCTACCGCTACCGCAAGGGCGGCCAGTACGCCCCGACCCCGGCCGGCGCGCACTAGGGCTCGAACCGACGGCGGCGCGTCGTCCTCGCCCTTCGACAAGCTCAGGGTGAGGACGAGAAAAGCGGCGGTTCAGTCGAAACCTCATCCTGAGCTTGTCGAAGGACGGGGTTTCGCCCCTCAGCGCGCGGCGTAGATCAGGCCCAGCCCGACCACCCCGACCACGATCCGCCACCAGGCGAACGGGGCGAAGCCGCGCTTGGCGACGAAGCCGAGCATGGCGCGGATGACGATCAGGCCCGACAGGAACGACACCAGGAAGCCGATGCCGATCAGGCCGGCGTGGCTGGCGTCGATGGCGTCGCGGTTCTTGTACAGGTCGTAGGCGAAGGCCCCGGCCATGGTCGGGATGGCCAGGAAGAAGCTGAACTCGGCGGCCGAGCGCTTGTCGCCGCGCATCAGCAGCGCCCCGACGATGGTCGCCCCCGAGCGCGACACCCCCGGGATCATCGACAGGCACTGGAACAGGCCGATGACCAGCGAGGTCAGCAGCGGATAGCGCATGGCGTCGCCGAGGCGCGGGGTCGGCGGCCAGCGGTCCAGGGCCAGCAGCACCACGCCGCCGATCACCAGCGACCAGCAGATCAGGGCCGGGCTCTCGAACAGGATCAGCTTGATGGTGTCGTGCAGGGCCACGCCCAGCACCACGGCCGGCAAGAAGGCGATCAGCAGCGACAGGGCGAAGCGGCGGGCCGCCGGATCGCTCGGCAGCTTCAGCACCACCGCCCACAGGCGCTGGAAGTAGAGCGCCACCACCGCCAGGATCGCCCCCAGCTGGATCAGCACGATGAAGGTGTCCCAGGCCGGATCGGTCAGGCCCAGGGCGGTCTTGGCCAACAGCAGGTGGCCGGTCGACGAGACCGGGATGAATTCGGTCAAGCCCTCGATCAGGCCCAGGACGATCGCGATCAGCCAATCCGGCATCTTATTTCCCCTGATGGTTCGGTCCGGCGTCGCGCGAACACGGTAAAGAACGGGTTAATCCACAAAGTGGACTATTGAACGGGTGGGGTTGCTGAAATTTGGGGCGCCCTGGCCTGGGTCACGGAGATATCAGTACACAAAGTTTACGATCGCATTCTTCTTGCTCAAAAGAGTCCGTATGAGGCCCCCGCACGCAATAATTTCCCCGTTGGGGCCTCGAGGATAGCCGCATGGCCGAACGCATGCTGAAATTCACCACCGTTGCTCGCCGGACGCCCGAAAAGCGCGCCGCCGACGCGCGCGCCGGCGACTTCCACGAGATCTACGCCGACTTCATCGACGCCAAGGCCAGCGAGCAGTCGGCCCGCTGCTCGCAGTGCGGCGTGCCGTTCTGCCAGACCCATTGCCCGCTGCACAACAACATCCCCGACTGGCTGCGGATGACCGCCGAGGGCCGGCTGGAGGAAGCCTATCAGCTGTCGGCGGCGACCAGCTCGATGCCCGAGGTCTGCGGCCGCATCTGTCCGCAGGACCGTCTGTGCGAGGGCAATTGCGTCATCGAGCAGTCGGGCCACGGCACCGTCACCATCGGCGCGGTCGAGCGCTACATCAACGACAAGGCCTGGGACATGGGCTGGGTCAAGCCGCTGGCGGTCGGGCCCGACCAGGGCCAGTCGGTGGGGATCGTCGGGGCCGGCCCCGCCGGGCTGTCGGCGGCCGAGCGGCTGCGCGAGGCCGGCTACGCCGTCACCGTCTATGACCGCCACGACCGGGCCGGCGGCCTGCTGATCTACGGCATCCCCAGCTTCAAGCTGGAAAAGGACGTGGTCACCCGCCGCACCGAGCGCCTGGCCGAGGGCGGCATCGCCTTCAAGCTCGGCTTCGAGGTCGGCCGTGACGCCACCCTGGAACAGCTGCGCGAGCGCCATGACGCCGTGCTGATCGCCACCGGCGTCTACGCCGCCCGCGACCTGGTCGCGCCCGGCGCCGGCTCGGCCGGCGTCGCCCCGGCCCTGGACTATCTGATCGCCTCCAACCGCACCGGCCTGGGCGACAGCGTGCCGGCCTACGAGTCCGGCGAGCTCGACGCGGCCGGCAAGGACGTGGTCGTGGTCGGCGGCGGCGACACCGCCATGGACTGCGTGCGCACCGCCATCCGCCAGGGCGCCACCTCGGTCACCTGCCTCTATCGCCGCGACAAGGCCAACATGCCCGGCTCGATGCGCGAAGTGGCCAACGCCGAGGAAGAGGGCGTGGTGTTCGAATGGCTGGCCGCGCCGCGCGCGGTGACCGGCGAGGCCGCCGGCGTCACCGGCGTCCGCGCCGCCCGCATGCGCCTGGGCGCCCCGGACTCCTCGGGTCGCCAGACCCCGGAAGAGATCGACGGCGGCGACTTCGAGCGCCCGGCCCAGCTGCTGATCAAGGCCCTGGGCTTCGAGCCGGAACCCCTGGCCCAGCTGTGGTCGGCGCCGGACCTGAAGACCACCCGCTGGGGCACGGTCAAGGTCGACGTCCGCCATCAAATGACCAATCTCGATGGCGTGTTCGCCGCCGGCGACATCGTCCGCGGCGCCTCGCTGGTGGTGTGGGCCATTCGCGACGGCTACGACGCCGCCGCCGCCATCCAACGCTATCTGCAAGCCAAGGTCGGCGCCTCCGCGCTGATCGCGGCGGAGTGACCCCGATGAGCGCTCAGACCGACCTCTATCTGAAGAACCGCCAGGCCCTGATCGACGGCCACGCCTATGACCCGACCACCGAGCGCGACGCCTGCGGCGTCGGCCTGGTCTGCGCCATCGACGGCAAGCCGCGCCGCGAGGTGGTCGAGCTGGCCATCAAGGCGCTGAAGGCCCTGTGGCACCGCGGGGCGGTGGACGCCGACGGCAAGACCGGCGACGGCGCCGGCATCCTCGTGGGCGTGCCCCAGGACTTCTTCGCCGACCAGGTGCGCCGCACCGGCCACCAGCTGCGCCCGGGTCCGATCGCCGTGGGCCAGATCTTCCTGCCGCGGGTTGATCTCGGCGCCCAGGAGCTGTGCCGCACCATCGTGGAAAGCGAAGTGCTGCGCTTCGGCTTCTACATCTACGGCTGGCGCCAGGTGCCGGTCGAC
>JAQGIN010000231.1 GCA_028291125.1 Caulobacter sp. | reverse complement strand
AGCCGTCTTGGCGGCGGCGTCCCAGTGCTCGACGCCCTGGGCGGTGACCAGCGTCACCTCATTGCTGTCGCCGCCCATGATCCCGTCGGCGCTGACGTCGTTGGCGACGATCCAGTCGCAGCCCTTGCGCTTCAGCTTGGCCACGGCGTTGGCCTCGACGTCGTTGGTCTCGGCGGCGAAGCCCACCACCAGCCTGGGCCTGGCGGGGCCGGTCTTGGACAGGGCGGCGAGGATGTCGGGGTTCTCCACGAGGCTCAGCGAGGCTGACTGACCGCCGAGGCCCTTCTTGATCTTGGAGGACTGGCTGGTTTCGGGACGCCAGTCGGCGACCGCGGCCACGCAGACGGCGGCGTCGGCGGGCAGGGCCGCCCGGCAGGCGTCGAGCATCTGCCGCGCCGTCTCGACCATCACCCGTTTGACCCCTGGCGGAGCTTCCAGAGCCACGGGTCCGGAGACCAGGGTCACCTCTGCGCCCAGCCGGGCCAAGCTGGCGGCGATGGCGTAGCCCTGCTTGCCGCTGGAGCGGTTGGTCAGCAGGCGCACCGGATCGATCGGTTCGGCGGTGGGCCCGGCGGTGATCAGCACATGCTTGCCGGCCAGGGGCCGCGCCGCGCCCAGCAGGGTGGGGCCGGGCACGATGATCACCGGCCCTCGCGCCGGCTGCGGCTGCGGCAGGATATCGAGCATGGCCAGCACCGCCTCGCAGATGACGGCGGGCTCGGCCATGCGGCCGGGGCCATATTCGCCGCAGGCCATCTCGCCGTCGTCGGGGCCGACGATCTGCACGCCGTCGCTTCGCAGGGTGGCCAGGTTGCGCTGGGTGGCCGGGTGGGCCCACATGCGCACGTTCATCGCCGGGGCCATCAGCACGGCCTTGTCGGTGGCCAGCAGGGTGGTCGAGGCCAGGTCGTCGGCCAGGCCATTGGCCGCCTTGGCCATCAGGTCGGCGGTGGCCGGAACCACCACCACCAGGTCGGCCGAGCGCGACAGCTCGATATGGCCCATCTCGGCCTCGTCGGTCAGCGAGAACAGGTCGTCATAGACCTTGTCCTCGGCCAGGGAGGCCAGCGACAGCGGGGTGACGAACTGCTTGCCCGCCTGGGTCAGCAGCGGCCGCACGCCAATCCCGGCCTTGCGCAGCAGCCGTGTCAGCACCAGCGCCTTATAGGCCGCCACGCCGCCGCCGACGATCAGTAGAACCCGCTTGTCGCTCACAGCCTGCCGTCTCCGCCTCGCGCGTCCCGCCTCATACGGCGCCGCGCGGGACTCGACAAACGTTCCCGCTTCGTTCATCAATCGTTAAGGTAGAGCGAAAATCAGGGAGACTTCCATGCCGTTAGTTCCCCAGTCGCGTTCCGTCGTCATCGCCGCTCTCGGACTGGCGGTGGGTGTCGGCCTGGCCGCCTGCGACGGCGGCGCCTCGGCCGTGAAGGCCCCCAAGGCGGGCGAGACCGCCCAGGTCGAGCGTCCGGCCGCGACGCGTCCGGCGGCGACGGCTCCCGATCCGCGCGACGCCCCCGTCCGCCTGGTGTCGGGCAAGCCGATGTGGGCCGCCAACCAGCGCCGCACCGCCGAGGAGAACGCCCAGCGCGGCTTCGAACGCAACGGCCAGGCCTTCGGCGCGGCCACGGTCGACGACTATGTGCGCGCGGCCCACGCCTTCGTCGCCAATCCGCCCAAAGGCGCGGAAACCCTGGAGCGCGGCAATGGCGACAGGCTGATCTACGACCCCAAGGGCAATGTCTTCGCGGTGGTCACCAAGGCCGGCGCGCCCCGGGCCCTGTTCAAGCCGGACGACGGCGCGACCTATTGGGCGCAGCAAAAGGCCCGCGAGGCGCGGCGCACCAGCGCGGCGAAGACGGGCGAGGCGGCCGACAGCGGGTGATCCGTCATCCCGGCCGCAGCGCAGCGGAGAGCCGGGACCCAGGGGCCGCGCGCACCGCCCCTGGGTCCCGGATCGGCCTGCGGCCGTCCGGGATGACGAAATTGATTGGCTTTAGAGGTGGGCGCCGCCCAGCGCCGCGATCCCCAGCCCCGCCAGCAGCCCTAGCACCACCAGCCCCGCCCCCAGGGCCACCCAGGCCAGCGGCCGGACCGGGCGGCGCTCGACCACCACCGCCGTCGGCGGAGCGTCGGCCAGGCGGGCCAGGGCCCGCAGGGCGCGCAGGGCTTCCTCGGTCAGGTCCTTGACCCGGGCCACCGGCGACAGCTCGCGGGTGATCCAGCGGCGCACCACCGGGTCGGCGGTGGCCCACAGGTCGTGGGTCGGGTCGATGCGGCGGGCGACGCCCTCGACGGTGACCATGGTCTTCTGCAGCAAAACCAGTTCGGGCCGCAGGCTCATCTCGAACTGGGCGGTGACCTCGAACAGCTGGGCCAGGAGCCGGCCCATCGAGACGTCGCGGGCGTCGCGGCCGAACACCGGCTCGCCCACCGCCCGCAGGGCCTGGGCGAAGACGGCGGCGTCCTGGTGGGCCGGCACGTAGCCGGCGTCGAAATGCACCTGGGCGACGCGGGCGTAGTCGCGGTCGAGGAAGCCGTAGAGGATCTCGGCCAGGTAACGGCGCTCGGCCGGGCCCAGCCGGCCAAGGATGCCGTAATCGACCGCCGTCACCGCCGCCGGGGCGGCGACGAACAGATTGCCCTCGTGCAGGTCGGCGTGGAACAGGCCGTGGTCCAGGGCCTGGGCCAGGAAGCCGCGGGTGATGTTCTCGGCCAAGGCCTTGCGGTCAAGGCCCGGCTGCTCCAGCGAGGCGGCGTCCGACAGCGGCAGGCCGGGCGCCCAGGTCAGGGTCAGGACCCGCTTGCCGACCCCGTCCCAGACCACGTCGGGCGCGCGCATATAGGAATCGACGGCCATGGCCTGGCCCAATTCGGCGCAGCCGGCGGCCTCGAAGCGCAGATCCAGCTCCAGCTCCAGGGCGCGGATGACGATCTCGACGAAGGCCTTGGGCCGCAGGCGGCGCGCGGCCGGGACCAGGGCGTGGGCCAGGCCGGCGGCCAGGCGCAGGGTGGCGCTGTCCTCGACCACCCGCGCCTCGATCCCCGGCCGCAGCACCTTCACCGCCACGGCCCGGCCGTCCAGCAGCACGGCCGGATGGGCCTGGGCCAGGGAGGCGGCGGCCACCGGGGCCTCGAAACTGGCGTAGAGGCTGTCGATCGGCCGCTCCAGCACCCGCTCGACCTCCTGCCGGGCGGTTTCCAGCGGGAACGGGTCGAGCTTGTCCTTCAGGTGCGACAGGTCCTCGGCGAAGCGCCAGCCGAAGATGTCGGCCCGGGTCGACAGGAACTGGCCGGTCTTGATCGCCACCGGGCCGAGCCGCTCCAGGGCCCGCGCCAGCCGCTCGCCAGGCCGACCGCGCCGGCTGGGTCCGCCGGCCGCCAGGCGCAGCACCCGGCCGGCCAGACGCGCCGCCGGCGGCAGCCGCGGTTCGATCTCCTGGGGGATCAGGGCGTCGGCCCGCGCCAGCGCCCAGACGGCGGCGATCAGGCGGACGAACGCGGCGGGTCCCTGCATGCGTCTAAAGCGCCCAGCCCTGGTGCAGGGCCGCCACGCCGCCGGTGAAGTTGGTGACGCTGACGCGCTTGAAGCCGGCCGTCTCCATCATGGCGGCGAACCGTCGCTGGTCGGGGAAGCGGCGGATGCTCTCGACCAGGTACTGATAGGCCTGGCGGTCCTTGGCGAACCATTCGCCGACCTGGGGGATGACCTTGAAGCTGTAGGCGTCGTAGGCCTTGGCCAGGGCCTCGGTGACCGGCCGCGAGAATTCCAGGCACAGGAAGCGACCGCCGGGCTTGAGCACCCGCCGGGCCTCGCGCAGGGCGGCGTCGATGTCGGTGACGTTGCGGATGCCGAACGAGATCACATAGGCGTCGGCATAGGCGTCGGGCAGCGGCAGGGCCTGGGCGTCGCCGACCGTCCAGGTGATTTCCGGCGCCCCGCCCTTGTCGCGGCCGGCCCCGATCATCTCGGCGTTGTAGTCGATGATGTGGACGGCGGCGTCGGGGCCGCCGCGCCGCGCCTGGGCGTTGCGGGCCAGCTTGGCGAAGCGGCGGGCCATGTCGCCGGTGCCGCCGGCGCAGTCGATGATGATCTCGCCGGGCTGCGGGTTGAGACGGGCGGCGACCGCGTCCTTCCACAGCCGATGCACGCCCGCGCTCATTAGGTCGTTCATCAGGTCGTAGTTCTTGGCGACGCGATCGAACACGCCGCGCACCAGTTGGGGCTTCTCGGCGGGGTCGACGTCCTGATATCCGAAGGTGGCGGCGGGCTTGGTCATGCCCTGGCTTTAAACCGGCGCTCGCCTTCCGTCATCGCCTTTGAGGTCGCCCTTGCCCGAATTGCCTGAAGTCGAGACCGTCCGCCGGGGCCTAGAGCCGGTTCTGGCCGGCGCGCGCCTGGTGCGGGTGCGCGCCAACCGGCCCGACCTGCGCTTTCCGCTGCCCGAGGGCTTCGTTCAAAGGCTGAGCGGGGCGCGGATCCTGCGGCTGGACCGGCGGGCCAAATATCTGCTGGCCCCGCTGGATCGCGGCGACACCCTGGTCATGCATCTGGGCATGACCGGCCGCTTCGAGATCGCCGCGCCGGAGGGAACGGTGCGGCCCGGCGACTTCGCCCGCGTCGTCACCCCCGACGACAAGCACGCCCATGTGGTGTTCGAGACCGAGTCCGGCGCGGTGGTCACCTATGCCGACCCGCGGCGGTTCGGCTTCATGGATCTGATCCCCACCGAGGCGGTGGCGGCTCACCCGTGGTTCGCGGCCATGGGGCCCGAGCCCCTGGGCCCCGATTTCGACGGCGCGACGCTGGTCGCCGCCTTCAAGGGCCGCAAGCAGGGGCCCAAGACCCTGCTGCTCGACCAGAAGACCGTGGCCGGCCTGGGCAATATCTATGTCTGCGAGGCTCTGCACCGGGCGGGGATCTCGCCGTTCAAGCCGGCGGGGACCATCGCCGCCCGGCGGCTGGAGCCCCTGGCCGCGGCCATCAAGGCGGTGCTGGCCGAGGCGGTGGAGGCCGGCGGCTCGACCCTGAAGGACTTCGCCGCCGCCGACGGGGCGCTGGGCTATTTCCAGCACCGGTTTCGGGTCTATGACCGCGAGGGCGAGCCCTGCCCCACCCCCGGCTGCGGCGGGACCATCGCCCGCCAGGTCCAGGCCGGGCGCTCGACCTTCTCTTGCCCGGTCTGTCAGCGTTGAGCCGGGCGGGCGGCGCCCCTATGGTCCGCCGGCATGTTTAGACGCCTCGTCCTCGCCCTGGCGATCAGCCTGGCCGCCGCCCCGGCCTGGGCCAAGCCGGCGGTGTGGGTGGTGCGCGACGCCGATTCCGAGCTGGTGCTGTTCGGCTCGATGCACGTGCTGCCGGCCGGGCTGGACTGGGCCCCGCCCGCCCTGACCCGGGCCCTGGGCGTCGCCGACGACGTCTGGTTCGAGGTGCCGTTCGACGCCGAGTCCCTGCGCCGCACCGCCGACCTGGCGGCCCAGGCCGGCGTGCTGCCGCCCGGCGAGACCCTGTCGGCCAAGCTGCCGCCGACCCTGCTGACGCGCCTGGCTTGGGCCTGCGACGCCCTGGGCGTGCCGCGGTTCGAGCTTGAGCGCCTGCGCCCGTGGATGGCCGAGCTGCGCCTGGCCCTGGCCGCCTTCGCCAAGGCCGGCGGCGGCGTCGCCAATGGCGTGGAGCAGCAGATCGCCGCCCAGGCCCCGGCCAAGGCGGCGCGGCGGGCCTTCGAGACCCCCGAACAGCAGATCGCCCTGTTCGCCGACGCGCCCCAAGCCGAGCAGATCGCCTCGCTGGACGACACCTTGCGCGAACTGCGGCGCGATCCGAGCAATTTCGCCCGCCTGGTCGACGCCTGGTCGCGCGGTGACCTTGCGACCCTCGACGCCGAGGCCCTGCGGCCGATGCGCCGAGGCAGCCCGGCCCTCTATCGCCGCATGATCGCGGCCCGCAACGGCCGCTGGGTGGAGGCGCTGCGCGCCCGCCTGGCCGGCTCGGGCGAGACGGTGGTGGTGGTCGGGGCCGGCCATCTGATCGGGCCCGACGGCCTGCCCGCCCGGCTGCGGGCCCTCGGCTACACGGTCGAGGGCCCATGAGCGCGCCAACCGCTACAATAAGGAGAGAGTCCGATGACCTATGAGACCCTGATCGTCGAGACCGCCGACGGCGTGGCGTTGATCCGCCTGAACCGGCCGCAGGCGCTGAACGCCCTCAACACCGTCTTGCTGGGCGAGCTGGCCCAGGCCCTGGCGGCGGCCCAGGCCGACGACGCGGTCGGTTGCGTGGTGCTGACCGGCTCGGCCAAGGCCTTCGCCGCCGGGGCCGACATCAAGGAGATGTCGGACAAGACCTACGCCGAGATGTTCAAGGAAGACTTCTTCGCGGCCGGGGCTCGGGCCATCGAGACCACCCGTAAGCCGATCATCGCCGCCGTCGCCGGCTACGCCCTGGGCGGCGGCTGCGAGCTGGCGATGATGTGCGACTTCATCATCGCCGCCGACACCGCCAAGTTCGGCCAGCCGGAGATCACGCTCGGCGTCTCGCCCGGCATCGGCGGAACCCAGCGCCTGACCCGCTTCGTCGGCAAGTCCAAGGCCATGGACATGATCCTCACCGGCCGGATGATGGACGCCGTCGAGGCCGAGCGCGCCGGCCTGGTCAGCCGGGTGGTGGCCGCCGACGCCCTCGAGGCCGAGGCGATGGAGGCGGCTAGCAAGATCGCCGCCCAGTCGCCGCTGGCGGTGATGATGAACAAGGAGCTGGTCGAGGCCGCCTACGAGACCACCCTGACCGCCGGCGTGGCCCTGGAGCGGCGGCTGTTCCACTCGCTGTTCGCCTTCGAGGACCAGAAGGAAGGCATGGCCGCCTTCGTCGAGAAGCGGAAGCCGCGGTTCACCGGTCGGTGAGATCGGCGGTGGCATGTTGACCGAGGCGACGCCTTCCCGTATATCCGCGCGCTCACGAATTCCCTGCTTCGCGGCCGCCCGCGCGGCTGTCCGTATGAAGGTCCGACCTTATGGCCAATAATCCCGGCGCCAAGAAAGCGATCCGCAAGATCGCTCGCCGCACCGAAGTCAACACCGCGCGCCGCTCGCGCGT
>JAQGIN010000354.1 GCA_028291125.1 Caulobacter sp. | reverse complement strand
GGCCTTGCGGGGTGACGAACAGGGTGGCCGCCCCGCCCTCGACGTCGATCAGCACCACCCGCAGCGGCTTGTCGGCGGCGTGGACGGCCGGAGCGAGCAGCAGGGCGGCGCCGAACGCCGCCAGCGCCGCGCCCAGGGGCCGGCGGGACTTCAAGCCATGGACCGACATCGTTTCCTCCGGGACGGGCGCGTCGGCCGTGGGCCGCGCGCCGCCGTGTTGCTTCAGGCCTTGATCAGATCACGCGCCGCCAGATTCTTCATCAGGCTCGACAGGCAAAACGGGCCAGCAGCACGGCCTTCAACGCCTCGCCGCGCTCAAGCCCGGAACCACCGATTTGAAGTCGGCGCCGATTCGCTGTTGTCGGCCGTCGCGGACAGCGTTGGCGCGGCCGGTGTCGCCGCGCCAAGCGGGGGTTGAACTCCTGGTCGGCGATCGGCCCCAGGTCGCGCCCCGCCGGCGGGGCCTGGCCCGGCGCGAGGCCGGCGACGACGCGCTAAAATGGACGGAAGATCTGAATGAGCGGGACCTTAGTCGATGACGCCGGGGGCGGCGGGCGCGACCTTGCCCGCGCGACCGGCCTTGCGGCGGACCATGGAGTCGACGCCGTTCTCGAAGTGCGACGGCATCAGCGATCCCAGGCGGGCCGCGTCGCGGGCGACCAAGGCGTCGGTGATCTGCCGGTGCTCGTTGACCGCCTCGGCCCAACGCCGTCGGTCGAGATTATTCAGCGTCCGGACCCGCTGAGCGCGTGGCAGGATCAATCGCCAGGCCATGATCAGGGCGGCGTTGTTCGAGCCTTCGACGATCAGCTCGCGAATCCGTTGGTTGGTCTCGGTGTAGCCGACCCGCTCGGCCATTTCGAACTGCCGTTCCAGCGTGGTCTGCAGCTCGACCAGCACCGCGACCTGCCCATCGCTCATCCGCGCGCAGGCGAACTGGGCGGCCAGGGATTCCAGCGCGCCGAGCACCGCGAAGACGTCGGGCGCGTCGGCGCTGTTGACCTGGCTGACCATGACGCTGCGATTGGGCAGCAGGTCGACCAAGCCCTCGGCGGCCAGGGTGCGGAAGGCCTCGCGGATCGGAGTGCGTGACATGCCCAGCCGCTCGCTGATCGCCACCTCGCGCAAGCGCTCGCCCGGCGGCAGCTCGCCCGACAGGATCAGCCGCCGCAACACCGCGACCGCGTCCTGGTGCATCCAGCCTTTTTGCGTCTCGATCACGCCGCGGATCGGGGCCGTCGACGTCTTGGGGCTCAGGGTCGCCGTTCGGCTAAGGACTTGATTGCGCGCCATGTTCAGCAGGGAATCTCGAATGAAGGCCCGCCCCGGGGTCGGGCGAACATCACGTTATCATGAACTGGTTTTGGCGCGGCCGAGAACACTCCCGAACCGCGCCGCTCAGGTCTTGGATACTGATGTTCCCAGGCGTCTGCCCATCGGCCGCCGCCCCTAAAACGCGCCCGACGGCGTCAACGCCAGCGTCACCGTCGACCAACACCCTCCGCCGCAGGTCCAGTTCGGCGTCCTCGTTTCGGCTCCAGCTATCTAGATGGTCAACGCCCAACGCCCTGGCGCGGGAGGGCCAGGGCGCGGCGGTGATCTGGACCTAGTGGAACAGCCAGTCGCCGGCGCTGATCTGCGAGGGCGTCACGTGGGTCAGGGTCGTCACCAAGGTCGGCCAGTCGCCGCCTGGTCCGTCCATGTCCAGATAGACCTGGGTGGAGCCCTGGCCGTCGGCTCGGAATTCCAACCGATGGTCGGCGACCGGGTCGGAGCCGCCGTAGGTCGTCTTGGCGAACAGGCCCCGCAGATCGAGGACGTCGGCGCCCGGCGTGAAGTCGGTCACCTTGCCGGAATTCCAAGGCGCGTCGTTGAACACGAAGCGGTCGGCGCCGCCGCCGCCGGTGAGGACGTCGGGCCCCTGGCCGGCGATCAGGGTGTCGTCGCCCGCGCCGCCGGTCAGCGTCACGCCATAGCCGTTGGAGGTGAGCACCTGGCCGCTGCTGGGGGCGCTGTCGTCATTGGTGATCAGGCCGGTGGCGGTGGTCGCCGTTCCCAGGGTCGCGCCGGACGGGCCGGTCAAGGTCAGGGTGAAGCTTTCATTGGCCTCGACGACCCCGTCGCCGGCGACGTTGACGGTGATGGTCTTGCTAGTCTCGCCAACCGCGAAGCTCACGGTCCCGCCCGGCAGCACACCGCCGGCGAAGTCGGCGGCGTTGGCGGGGTCGCTCCCCGCGCCGGCCACCGTCCAGGCGACGCTGGAGGCGGCGGAGGTCGAGCCGGTCCGCGTCACCACATAGCTGTAGGCCGTCAGGCCCGACGCCCCCTCGGCGTGGCTGACCGATGTGGTCGATAGGCTGACGACGGGCGACGACGGGGGCGGCGGCGGCGTGGACGAGCCGCCGCCGGAAAGCTGCGCCCAGGTGACGCTATTGGCCCCTACGCCGGTCAGGGTGGTGACGGTGATCGGCCAGGGATTGCCCGCGGCCGGACCATCGCTGTCGAACAGCACCTGGGTGTCGGCGCCGGCGGCCCGCAGGATGATGCGCCCCTCGGCGACCGGGTCGGCCCCGGCGCCGCTGGCCTGCAACAGGGCCGACAGATCCAGTCGATCGGTTCCGACCGCGAAGTCGGTGATCCGTCCGGCGTTCCAGGGGGCGTCCTTGAACACGAAGCGATCGGCGCCGCCCCCGCCGGTGAGGACGTCCGGGCCCTGGCCGGCGATCAGGGTGTCGTCGCCGGCCCCGCCGGTCAGGGTCACGCCGTAACCATCGGAGGTGAGCACCTGGCCCGATGGCGCGGTGTCGTCGTTGGTGATCACGCCGGCGGCCGTGGCCGGCGTCCCCAAGGTCGCTCCCGTCGGCCCGGTCAGGGTCAGGGTGAAGCCCTCGTCGGTCTCGACGACGGCGTCGCCGGCGACATTGACGGTGATGGTCTTGGTGGTCTCGCCGGCGGCGAAGGTCACCGTCCCGCCGGGCAAGACCCCGCCGGCGAAGTCGGCGGCGTCGGCCGGGTTGGCGCCCGAACCGGCGACCGCCCAGTTGACGCTCGAGGCCGCGCTCGTCGCGCCGGAACGCGTCACCACATAGCTGTAGGCCGTTAGGCCCGAGGCGCCCTCGGCGTGGGTCACCGAAGCGGTCGACAGGCCGATCACCGGCGCGGCGGGCGCGGTGTCGTCGTTGGTGATCACGCCAGCGGCCGTGGTCGCCGTCCCCAAGGTCGCCCCCGTCGACCCGGTCAGGGTCAGGGTGAAGCCCTCGTTGGTCTCGACGACGGCGTCGCCGGCGACATTGACGATGATGGTCTTGCTGGTCTCGCCGGCGGCGAAGCTCAATGCGCCACCGGGCAGGACCCCGCCGGCGAAGTCGGCGGCGTCGGCAGGGTTGGCGCCCGAACCGGCGACCGCCCAGGTGACGGTGGCGGCGGCGGTCGTCGAGCCCGAACGGGTCACCACATAGCTGTAGGCCGTCGCGCCCGAGGCGCCCTCGGCATGGGTCACGGTCGGGGTGGCCAGTTCGATCACCGGCGGCGCCGAAGAGGCGGTGTCGTCCTCGGTCACGAAGCCGGTCGCGGTGGCTTGGCCCAGCTTGGCCCCGACGGGATTGGATAGGGTGACCAGGAAGCTCTCGTCGCCCTCGACGAGGGTGTCGCCCCTGACCCAGACCTGGACGACGGCCGTCGCCTGGTTGATCTCGAAGGTGACGACGCCGGACGGCGCCACGCCGCCCTGGAAGTCCGCGGCGTCGGTGGGCGTCGCGCCCTGGCCGCGCACGCTCCAGGCCACGGTGGACTTTTCGCTCTGATCCCAATCGCGGGTCAAAGTGAAGGTGTAGAGCGTGGCGCCGGTGTCGCCCTCGGGGTGGCTGACCCCAGCCATCGGCCCGATGGAGATCACCGCGGTCACCCCACGCGGCGGATTGATCATGTCGTAAAGCTGCTGATGGCCCGCCGCGTCGCTGGCGATCAACTCGCCCGTGGCGGTGCGGCCGGTCAGGTCGCCGGTCAATTGGCGGGTCGGTCCGTACCAGCCCTCGCCGTCATAGACGAAGCCGTCATAGCCGCGCCCGTAGACCAGGCCGTCGGGCCCGTCCCAGCTGGCCGCGAAGCCGCCATTGGCGGTGGCGACGAAATCGATGTCGCCGGTCGACGCCCCCAGCTCATGGCGGCTGAAGGTCTTGGTGGCCGGATCGAAGATCATCGCCCAGGCCGCCTGACCCGAACCGTCGGCGGCGGCCTTCATATAGCCGACCACCACCTTGCCGTCCGACAGCCAGGTCCCCGCCCCGGTGAAGACGCGCGAGTCTCCCGCCATCAGGGGGGTTCCCGCCGCCAGGGTGGTTCCATCCGAGACCGCCCCGAACACCGCGCCGGCGTCCTCCCAGATGACGAAGGTCTTGCCCGCCGGAAGGCTGGTCGGCTTGGCGTCATAGACGGCGACGTGGGCGGTGGTGACCGCCTGGCCGCTGTCGTCGAACAGCACCGGCGTGCTGGTCTGGCCGCTGGTGGCGCCGCCGTCGGTGCGCAGGGTGGCTGGCGGCACGGCCGGTACGCCCGTCTCGACGACGGTGCCGCCCTGCGCCAGGGCGTAGGCGTGCACGTAGTCGACGTGCATCTCGGCCGGATAGGCGTGCTCGTTGGGCTCGCCGCCCCAGCCGCCGACCGCCATGTTGATGATCATGCCCATCGGCATGGTCCAGTTGGCCGGGGTGGGCGCCTGCAGCACGGCGACGCCGTCATAGTAGAAGGTGACGTTGGTCGGGGTCCACAGCATGCCGTAGGTGTGGTAGCCGGACGGATCGATCGAATAGGCGTTGTCGTAGAGGTTCTCGGACCCGCCCCAGGCGCGGCGATAGTCCACGTTTGGCGTGAGGGCCAAACCCTCCATGATGTCGGCCTCGATCTGGGCCGCATAGGGCGTCGGCATCATCCAGAAGGCCGGCCAGGTGCCCGCCGCGGTCGGCAGTTCGGCCCGCATTTCGAAATAGCCGTACTGCTGCTCGAAGCTGCCCAGGGTGTTGATCATGCCGGAGCTGTATTCACGGCCCCAGGCGGCGTCGCGGTCGTCCTGGGCGATCTGCTCGGCCTTGATGGTGAGGATCCCGCCCGCGGTGCTCAGGGCGTTGAAATCCAAGGCCTGCTCGCCCTGACCGTAGAAGCCGGGCGTGGTGTAGACTTGGCGCTCGCCGTTCGACGGCAGGGTATAGGCCCAGGGGTCCTTGAGATTGCCGCCGAAGGTGGTGTTCCACTTTCCGGTCTGGGTCGACGGGTCATAGAGCGAAAGGCCGTCGAACTCGTCGGCGAAGGTCAATGCGCCCAGCTTGGAGACGTCCAGCGGCAGCAGGAACTGACTGTCCGTGAAGGCGGCCGGAGTCACGTCGCGGAAGGTCAAGGTCTCGGTGGCGCTCAGCTTGAGGACCACGTCCGAGCCGACCTGGCTCATCGCCGCTTTCAATTGGCCGGCGGATCCGAAGCCGTAGTTGAGCAACTGCAGATGGCTGTTGCCGTTCCAATTATAGATGACGTCGGAGCCCTCGCCGGCCCGGATGACATAGGTGTTGCTCGAGGTGGGGCCGCCGACCAGGACGTCGTCGCCGCCGGCGCCGTAGATCCAGTGGGGCTGGTCGTCGACGATGATCAGATTGCTGAGGTTGTTGCCGACCGCGTAGTTGAAGGCGCCATTGACCTGCAGGTTCTCGACGTTCGCCGCCAGCTTGATCGAGGTCCAGCCGATCTCGGTGTCGATACCGCCGCCCGCCTGCTCGATCACCTGGTCCTTCGGATCGGTGATCCAGTGACGGTTGTCGAAATTGTTGCCGACGAGGATGTCGCCGCCACCCTCCCCCGACAGCGAGGAGGCGCCGTTGGGGGCGTAGATCGTCTCGCCGCCCATGGAGGTGCCGGCGATGCGCGCTTCTTCCGGCGCGCTGAGCGGCATCACCATGCCGCGATAATTTAGGTAGGTCATAAAACAGCGTCTCCAGCGTCCCGGAGACAGCAACACACAAAGCGCCGTTGAGTTCGCTCACCAGCAAGGGGAAAGCGTAAAATATTTTCAGCGCATTATGGCGACGGCTAAGAACTTATGCCCTGGACACCATCGACCGTGACTAGAAGTTGCATCGCAATGCGACCGTTCACGGCGCCAGATCAACGCTGAAGCTTAGAAGCGTCAGCATATACTCTAAGCCTTACTGTTCGCCCATGCTCAAGGCTTAGCGGAAGTCCCAATCAGCGGCGGTCAGGGCGCCGGGGGCGACGTGATCCAGGGTGGTGATCAAGAACGGCCACGGACTGCCCGTCCCCGCGCCGTCCGGGTCGAAATAGACCTGGGTGGAGCCCGCCCCGTCAGCCCGGAAGCTCAGCACGCCGTCGGCGATCGGATTGGCGCCGCTGTAGCCGGCGGCCACGAACAGGGCCTTGAGGTTCAAGTGGTCCACGCCGACGGTGAAGTCGGTGATGTGGCCCGCGTTCCAGGGCAGATGGGCGAAGGTGAAGGTGTCGGCCCCCGCCCCGCCGGTCAGGGTGTCGGCCCCCTGGCTGGCGTTGAAGGTGTCGGCGCCGGCGCCGCCGATCAGGACCGATCCCGAGTCGTTTGCGGCGGTGAGCACCACGCCAGCCGGCGCCGCCGGCGTCGTCGGAACCGAGCCGCCCGCGGTCGTCAGGGCCGCCGCCGTCAGGCCGGCCGGCGCCACGCCGTCCAGGGTGGTGACCAGGAACGGCCACGGATTGGCGGTCCCGTGGCCATCCGGATCGTAATAGACCCGGGTTCCGCCGGCGCCGTCCGACCCAAAGCTTAGATATCCGTCG
>JAQGIN010000332.1 GCA_028291125.1 Caulobacter sp. | reverse complement strand
CGGACTCACATACGGGCTGATCAGGCCCAGCGGCACGGCGGTGGAGTTCTTGACGCCGCGGATGACGATGCGGCTCTCGATGTTCGACACCAGGCCCAGCGACAGGATCTTGTCGCGCAGGAACTCGTCGAAAGCGTGCATGTCGCGGGTGACGATGCGCATCTCGTAGTCGGCGGCGCCAGTGACGGTGGCGCATTGCACGACCTCGGCCCACTTGCCGACCGACTGCTCGAAGGTCTCGAGATTGTCCTTGGTCGGAAGGCTGAGCTTGACGGTGCAATAGACCTCGAAGCCCAGGCCCAGTTTTTCGCGGTCGAGGATGGTGACTCGGCGCTGGATGACGCCAGCGTCCTCAAGCCGCTTGATCCGCCGCCAGCAGGGGCTGGAGGACAGGCCGACGCGCTCGGCGATCTCGGCCACCGACAGTCCGGCGTCGTGTTGGATCAGATCCAGGATCTTGGCATCAACGGCGTCAAGCTGTTCAGACAAGTTTTTCTCCCCCGAGAGGCCTTTTGGCGCGGTGATCGTGCCGAAAGCGGGTCCGAACCGGGCAAGCCTTGGGCAAACAATTTCCCCGTTTCTATAAGATATTGCTGGACGGGCGAGAAGACCCGGGAGGAATTTTTTTGCCATGCGGCACGCAAAAGTCACTCTAGACGACAAATATCTTCTCGAAGATGGTCGCGCCTTCATCACCGGGGTGCAGGCGCTGATCCGGGTTTTGCTCGACCAGAAACGCCTGGACCGCCGGGCGGGACACCACACGGCTGGCTTCATGTCGGGCTATCGTGGCTCACCGTTGGGCGGCCTCGACCAGCAGGCGGCGCGGATGAGCAAGGTGCTCACCGCCCACGACGTGGTGTTCAAGGAAGGCCTGAACGAGGACCTCGCCGCCACCGCCGTCTGGGGCAGCCAGCAGGCCAATCTGTTCCCCGGCGCCAAGTTCGAGGGCGTCTATGGCCTGTGGTACGGCAAGGCCCCGGGCGTCGACCGCACCGGCGACGTCTTCAAGCACGCCAATTTCGCCGGCACCTGGCCGCTGGGCGGCGTGCTGGCGGTGGCCGGCGACGACCATGGCTGCAAGTCCTCGACCCTGCCGTCGCAATCGGAATTCGCCTTTCAGGACTTCGAGATCCCGGTGCTGTCGCCGGCCGACGTCCAGGAGGTGCTCGACTACGGCCTGATGGGCATCGCCATGTCGCGATTCACCGGCCTGTGGACCGGCCTGATCGCCCTGGCCGACACCATGGACTCCGGCGTCACCATCGACGTCTCGCTGGACCGCCACACGTTCGTCATTCCCGAGAATTTCGCCCTGCCGCCGGGCGGCCTGGGCATCCGGCTGAAGGACCAGCCGATGGAGAAGGAGCGCCGGCTGCGGCTGCACAAGCTGCCCGCCGCCCTGGCCTTCGCCCGCGCCAACCATATCGACCGCGTGGTGCTGGGCGCCTCGCACGTGCGGGTCGGCAAGGCGCGGCTGGGCATCGTCTGCCAGGGCCAGGCCTATAAGGACGTGCTGGAGGCCTTCACGGCCATGGGCATGAGCCTGGAGGAGGCGGCCGACCTCGGGGTCTCGATCTACAAGGTCGGCATGCCCTGGCCGCTGGAGCCGCTGGGCATGCGCGCCTTCGCCGCCGGCCTCGAGACCCTGATGGTCATCGAGCACAAGCGCGGCCTGATCGAGCCCCAGGCCCGCGCGGCGCTCTATGATCTTCCCGCCCACGCCCGCCCGCGGATCATCGGCAAGCAGGACGAGCACGGCCATCCGTTGCTGTCGGAGCTGGGCTCGCTGTCGGTGGCGGAAATCGCCCTGGCGATCTACGACCGCCTGCCCGACGGCCCGCACATGGAGCGCGCCCAGGCCTATCTGAACCGGGTGTCGGCGGCCGGCGTCGCCGCCGTCAGCCTGGCCGCCGACCAGGCCCGCAAGCCGTTCTTCTGCTCGGGCTGCCCGCACAACACCTCGACCAAGCTGCCCGAGGGCAGCCGCGCCCTGGCCGGCATCGGCTGCCACTACATGGCCAGCTTCAACGACCCGTCGACCGATCTGAACACCCACATGGGCGGTGAGGGCCTGACCTGGGTGGGGGCCGCGCCGTTCACCACCGAGAAGCACGTGTTCCAGAACCTCGGCGACGGCACCTACAACCACTCCGGCTCGCTGGCGATCCGCGCCGCCATCGCCGCCAAGGCCAACATCACCTACAAGCTGTTGTTCAACGACGCCGTGGCCATGACCGGCGGCCAGCGGGCCGAGAGCGGCTTCACCCCGGCCCAGATCACCCGCCAATTGGCCAGCGAGGGCGTCACCAAGACGGTGATCGTCGTCGACGAGATGGAACGCTACGCCAAGGTCAAGGATCTGGCCCCGGGCGTCGAGGTGTTCCCCCGCGCCGAACTGATGAGCGTGCAGAAGATGCTGCGCGACACCGAAGGCGTCACCGTCCTGCTCTACGACCAGACCTGCGCCACCGAGAAGCGCCGCCGCCGCAAGCGCGGGACCATGGCCAAGGCCCCCAAGCGGGTGTTCATCAATCCGCTGGTCTGCGAGGGCTGCGGCGACTGCTCGATCAAGTCCAACTGCGTGTCGGTCGAGCCGTTGAACACCGAGTTCGGCCGCAAGCGCAAGATCAACCAGTCGACCTGCAATCAGGATTACAGCTGCATCGACGGTTTTTGCCCGTCGTTCATCACCCTGGAGGGCGCCGAGAACACCCAGGCCCGGACCATGGCCGCCCTGACCGCCGACTCCACGCCGCTGCCGGAGTTCGACAGCTTCGCCGGGGTGCGCAAGATCCTGTTCACCGGGGTCGGCGGCAGCGGGGTGACCACCGTCGCCTCGATCCTGGCCATGGCCGCCCATATCGACGGCCGCGCCGCCAGCGTCGTCGACATGACCGGCCTGGCTCAGAAGGGCGGGGCGGTGTTCAGCCACGTGAAGATCGGCGAGTTCGAGGACACGGTGGTCGGCGGCCGGGTGCCGGCGGCCAGCGCCGACGTGGTGATCGCCTGCGATCTGCTGGTCGCCGCCTCGCCCGAGGCGCTGTCGCTGTACGCCAAGGACCGCACCCTGGCGTTCGGCAATTCCGACTTCGCCCCGACCGCCGACTTCGTCACCAGCCGCGACGTCCGCTTCGACAGCGGGGCCATGGCGCGGCGGGTGAAGGCGGCCAGCAAGGCGTTCGACGCCTGCCCGGCCCAGCACCTGGCCGAGAGCCGGCTGGGCGACGCCATCTACGCCAACATGATCATGGTCGGCTTCGCCTGGCAGAGGGGCGTCATCCCGCTGTCGAGCCGCGCCGTCTACAGCGCCATCACCCTCAACGGCGTCGACGCCGAGGCCAATCTGCAGGCCTTCGAGCTGGGCCGCCGGGTGGCGCACGACCCGGCCGAGCGCGGCCCGCGCGACGCCGACGTCCCGACCCCCGAGACGATGCCGCTGGACGCCCTGATCGCCCGGCGCGCCGCCGACCTGACCGCCTATCAGAACGAAGCCTACGCCAAGCGCTACGCCGCCAGGATCGCCAAGGTCGCGGCGGCTGAGGCCGGCGCCGGCGGCGGCGAGGCCCTGACCCGGGCCGTGGCCGTCAATCTCTACAAGCTGATGGCCTACAAGGACGAGTACGAGGTCGCCCGGCTCTATACCGACGGCCGCTTCAAGGCCGAGCTGGCCGGGACCTTCAAGGGCGGCAAGGCCAAGGTCTGGCTGGCCCCGCCGATCCTGGCCCCCAAGGACAAGGACGGCCGGCCGCGCAAGATGGCGTTCGGCGGCTGGATGCTCGACCTGGCCTTCCCGCTGATGGCCAGGATGAAGGGCCTGCGCGGCGGGCCGCTCGACATCTTCGGCGGCACCGAGGAACGGCGCATGGAGCGGGGGCTGATCGCGTCGTACGAGGCTGACCTCGATCGTGTGCTGGCCGAACTGACGCCGGAACGCCTGCCGCTGGCGGCGCGCATCGCGGCCATCCCGCAGGCCATCCGCGGCTACGGCCACGTCAAGGACGCGGCGGTGGTCACGGCCAAGGCCGACGCGGCGGCGCTGTGGGCGCAGTGGGGGTAGGCGGGCGCGCCGTGCGTCCTTCGAGGCCGCTTCGCGGCGCCTCAGGATGAGGAATTCAATACAGACGTCCTCATCCTGAGGTGCGAGCCATAGGCGAGCCTCGAAGGACGCTCGGCGGCTGACGCGTCTTGGGCCTCGTGCTAGGCTCGCCGTCATGAATAAGCCGGTCAACGCCAACGAGGTGACGGTGCGTCTTTCCGCCGAGGACGCGGCGGATTTGCTGTCGCGTATGGAGCGAGGCGAGTTCGCGTCCCTGGACGAGGGCGTCGCCGCCGAACTGGCGGAGCTGAACTATCGTCGCGCGGCCGACATCGTCGGCGGGAGCGAGAAGCTCGAAGCCCTGCTCAATGAATTGGAGGCCGAGGATGTCGATCCGGCCGATTGCGTCGACGCAGAGCCGTTCTTCGCTGAATTGCGGGCTGGCCTGAAGGCGCGGCTCGCGGCCGCCGGCGAATGAGCTGAAAGTTTAGATGACCACTCCAGTATTCGATTTCGACGCCGTGGTCGTCGGCGCCGGCGCCGTGGGCTTGGCCTGCGGCTACGCCCTGTCCCAGCGCGGCCTGACGGTGGCGGTGCTGGAGGCGCAGGGTCACATCGGCCAGGGCGTGTCGTCGCGCAATTCCGAGGTCATCCACGGCGGGCTCTACTATCCGAGCGGCTCGCTGAAGGCGAAGTTCTGCGTCCAGGGGCGGCGGCTGCTCTACGCCTTTCTCGACACGCACCACGTCGACTACCGGCGCTGCGGCAAGCTGGTGGTGGCCACCGCCGACGACGAGATCGCACGATTGGAGGCGATCTTCGACCAGGCCCTGGCCAATGACGTCGAGGGCATGGAGCACCTGACCGGCGCCCAGGCCCGGGCCCTGGAGCCCGGCCTCAACGCCCACGCCGCCCTGCTGTCGCCGCAGAGCGGGGTGTTCGACAGCCACGGCTACATGCTGGCCCTGAGCGGCGAGATCGAGGCGGCCGGCGGGGCGGTGGTGATCGCCACTCCGTTCGAGGGGGCCGAGCCGCTGCCCGGCGGCGGCTT
>JAQGIN010000321.1 GCA_028291125.1 Caulobacter sp. | reverse complement strand
CCGCAGCTGCGGACCCACCCGCCGCAGGCCGGCGGCGCGGGCCGCCAGCCGGTCGCGTAGGGCCGACACCCCGACCGGGCCGAGCGCCGGCAGAACCGCCTCGACCAGGCCGCCGCACAGCGCCTCGCGGTCGGCTTCCAGCGCCTCGGAGACCTGTTCGGCCAGGACGACGGGATCGAGGCCGGCGCGCGGGGCGATGGCCCCGATGTCGTCGATCGCCTCGCGGAACACCGCCGAGACGTCGCCCTTGCCGTCGTCGACCCGGGCCAGGACGTCCTCGGCCAACCGCAGGAACCGCCAGAGCAGGGCCAGGGCCAAGGCCGGCTTCAGCTCGGCCAGGCGGCCGGCGATCATCGTCCGCTGCCAGTTGAGGTCGCGGACGAATTCCTTGTGCTTGCGCCAGTGCACCCGCGAGCGGGCGGTGTCGATGGCGGCCAGGCGCTTGCCGATCTCGACGGCCAGGTCGTCGGGCCCCACCGCCCCGGCCAACTCCAGCCGCAGCCGCCGCTTGACGCTGGGCTGAACGTCGCCGACCTCGAACAGGATGGCCGCCAAGCGCTCGGCGCCCAGGTCGGCCAGATTGGCGACGGTCACGGTCTTACGGGAGCCGGGCCGTTTCACGGGGCGAGCCGTCTAGTCGCCGCCCGACACCTTGCTCGCCATGCCGCCATAATAGTCCTGGATGAGGAGCTCGACCGACTGGCCGTCAGCCTCGGCCTCGAAGGCCAGGCTCTCGGCCATCTCACGCGCCGCGGAGTGTGACAAGTCCTGGGCGACCACTTGGCCGTCCCGGAACACCGTCCACTCCCCATTCTTCTGGGCCACTGCATACCGGATCATGGGGCCTCCGTATGGTCGCTCGGCCCCCGGCCGCACGCAGGACTTGAACGTGCGGCCACGGTTTGGGTTTCGTCCGCCTAGGGAACGACGACGACCGGCGCCTCGTCGAGAACCGCCGCCGCCGGACGCCGCGCCGACCAGCCGAAGGCGGCGATCACCACATAGCAGAGCGCCGGCAGCAGGAAGGCCAGGCCCAGGCCGACATGGTCGCCGAGCAGGCCAGTCAGCGGCGGAATCACCGCCCCGCCGACGATGGCCATGCACAGCAGGCCGGAGGCGGCCGGGGTGCGCGCGCCCAGGCCCTCGATGCCCAGGGTGAAGATGGTCGGGAACATCACCGAGTTGAACAGGCCGACGGCGATCAGGGCGTAGCCGGCCGGGATCCCGATGCTGAAGGCCGAGGTCACGATCAGGGCGACGACGATCAGGGCGCAGCCGGCCAGCACCTTGCCGGGCGAGAGGCGGGCCAGGAAATAGGCCCCGATCAGCCGGCCGACCATCGCCCCGCCCCAGTAGAAGGCGACCATGCCGCCGGCCCGGGCCAGCGGCAGGCCCAGGGTGTCGGGCTGGCTCAGATAGCTGGTCATATAGGTGCCGATCGACACCTCGGCGCCGACATAGAGGAAGATGCAGGCCACGGCGAAGGCCAGGCGGCGGTGCTTGAGCAGGCCGAACATCTCCGACAGGCTCACCGGCTTCTCGGCCGCCGGGGCGCTGGCGTTCTTGCGCAGCAGCCAGAACAGGATCGCCAAGGCGACCAGCACGCCGGCGACGATCAGGTACGGGGTCTGCACCGCGTGGGCCTGGGTGTGGCGCACCGCGGCCAGTTGCGCGGCGCTGAGGGTCGCCGCGTCGGGGACTTTCTCGATGTGGCGCAGGATCAGGTGGGCGCCGACGAACGGGGCCAGGAAGGTGCCGAACGAATTGAGGAACTGGGCGAAGGTCAGGCGGCTCGACGCGGTCTCGGGCTTGCCGAGGATCGCCACCAAGGGATTGGCCGCCACCTGCAGGATGGTGATGCCCGAGGCCAGGACGAACAGCGCGCCCAGGAAGCCCCAGAACACCCCGGCGCTGGCGGCGGGGGCGAACAGCAGGCAGCCGGCGGTCATCACCAGCAGGCCGACCACCACCGAGCGCAGATAGCCGATCTTGGCCACCAGGGCGCTGGCCGGCAGGGAAACCACGAAATAGCCGATGAAGAAGGCGAACTGGGTCAGGCCGGCTTCGAAATTGCTCAGGGCGAACAGCGATTTGAGCGCCGGCGCCACCAGGTCGACCAGGCAGGTCGAAAAGCCCCAGGCGAAGAACAGGATGATGACGAAGGGCATCAAGGCCCCGCCCGTCTTCCCGGTTGGCGCGGTCGTCGCGCCCGTGGCCACGTATTCCATGTTGTCTCGCTCCCTGTCCGTCGTTGCGGCGCCGCTATCGGCCCCGATCATGACAACGTTGTCAATACGGGGCGGGGATCGGCGACGCCGACCCTCGACGCGGGATGTGGTCAGGCCCGGGTCAGCTGGTCGCCCACCGGCAGACTGCGGATGCGTTTGCCGGTGGCGGCGAAGATGGCGTTGACCAGGGCGGCCGGGGCTGGCGGCAAGGCCGGCTCGCCCAGGCCGGTGGGCCGGTTGTCGGAGAGCTTGAAATGCACCTCGACCTCCGGGGCGTCGGCCAGGCGCAGCAGGTGGTAGTTGCCGAAATTGCTCTGCACCGCCGCGCCGTTCTCGATGGTGATCTGCTGGCCCAGGGTGCTGCCGATGGCGTCGAGGATCGAGCCCTGCACCTGCTGCTCAGCCCCGCTGGGATTGACGATCTGGCGGCCGCAGTCGACGGCGGCCCAGGCCTTGCGAACCTTGACCTTGCCGGCCGCGACCTCGACCTCCATCACCACCGCCACATAGCCCAGGTGGCTGTAGTGGCACGACACGCCCAGGCCCACGCCCTTGGCGGTCTTGCGGCCCCAGCCGGATTTTTCGGCCACCAAGTCGAGCACGCCGCGCATGCGGCCGGTGTGGAAGCTGTCACCCTGGCCCGGCTCGCCCAGCAGACGCGGCTCGCCCAGCATCCGGCGGCGGAACTCGACCGGGTCCTGGCCCGCCGCCTGCGCCAACTCATCGACGAAGCCCTGAATGACGAAGCCGAAGGCGTTATTGCCCGGGGCCCGCAGCGGTCCGGTCGGCACGCCCAGCGGCATCACCGAGACGTCGAGGGCGTAGTTGGCCACCGCCCGGCAGGGAAACTGGGTGGCGTTCATATTGGCGCTGGGGGCGAAGGTCTCGCCCTCGCCGAAGGTGACGAAATGGTCGCGCCAGGCGACCAGCTCGCCCTTGGCGTCGAGGCCGGCGGTGAAGTTGTGGAAGCCGGCCGGGCGGTAGAAGTCGTGCTGGGTGTCGTCCTCGCGGGTCCACAACAGCTTGACCGGCGCGCCGGCCGTCTTGGCGATCCAGGCGGCCTCGACCATGTAGTCGTTGGCCAGACGCCGGCCGAACCCGCCGCCGCCGCGGGTCAGGTGGATGGTGATGTCGCCCTCGGCGATCCCCAGGGCGGCGGCCACCAGCCGGCGACCGGGTTCGGGGTTCTGGGTCGGGGCCCAGATCTCGACCTTGCCGTCCTTGAAATGGGCCGTGCAGTTTTGCGGCTCGAGCGGGGCGTGGGCGATGAACGGATAGAAGTACGAGGCCTTGACCACCTTGGCCGCGCCCTTGAGGCCCGCGGCGACGTCGCCGTCGGCCCGCAGGGTGCGGTGCGGCGGCTGCTGGGCCAGCTCGGCGGCCTTGGCGGCGAAGCCGGCGCTGCTCTGGGCGCGGGTCGGATGGTCGGCCCAGGTCACCTTCAGGGCGTTGCGGCCGCGTCGCGCCGCCCACCAGGTGTCGGCGACCACGGCGACGCCGCCGAGCAGGCCGTTCAGCGCCGTGCCGCCGTCGACCACGAAGGCGTCGCGCACGCCCTTCACCGCCTTGGCCGGCGCCAGGTCGACCTGGGCCACCTTGGCCCCGAACACCGGGGCCTTGAGGAAGGTGGCGTACAGCATGCCCGGCACCCGCACGTCGATGCCGAACAGCGGCTTGCCGGTGACGATGGCGGCGTTGTCGAACTGCGGATGGGCCTTGCCGACGATGCGGAAGGCCTTGGGATCCTTCAGAGTCAGGCTGGCGGGGTCGGGCGCGGTCAGGCCGGCGGCGGCCTGGGCCAGGTCGCCATAGGCCAGCTTGCGGCCCGAGGCCTTGTGGACGACGAAGCCCGGCTCGGTGACCAGCTCGGCGGCCGGGACGCCCCAGCGGGCGGCGGCGGCGGCGATCAGCAGGGCGCGGCCGGTCGCTCCGACCCGGCGCATGGCGTCGAATTCCAGGGTCGTGGCCTGGCTGCCGCCGGCCACCTGCCGGCCATAGACCTTGGTGTCGGCGATCGCCTGCTCGATGCGCACCGCCGACCAGTCGGCGTCCAGCTCCTCGGCGATGATCATCGGCAGCGAGGTCTTGATTCCCTGCCCCACCTCCGGAACCTTTGAGGCGATGGTGACGACGCCGTCCGGGGCGATGCGGACATAGGCGCTCAGCGTCCCGGCCTCGGCGGCCGAGGCCAGGCCCGGCAGGTTGAACGACAGCAGCAGGCCCCCGCCGGCCGCGGCCCCGGTCCGCAGGAACAGGCGGCGCGACGGGTTTCGCAGGTCGATCGTGGTCATGGTCACGCTCCGGCCGGGCTGGAGGCGGCCGCCTTGATCGCCTTGCGGATCCGCAGATAGGTGGCGCAGCGGCAGAGATTGCCGTTCATCGCCGCATCGATGGCGGCGTCGTCGGGCCTGGGATTGGCGGTCAGCAGCGCCGTCGCCGACATGATCTGGCCGGCCTGGCAGTAGCCGCACTGCGGCACGTCGATCGCCATCCACGCCGCCTGGACCTTGGCCCCGACGGCGGTGGCGCCGACCCC
>JAQGIN010000320.1 GCA_028291125.1 Caulobacter sp. | reverse complement strand
CTGAGACCTTCTTGAAAGTTCATCGCAGGTGGACTCAACAAAAAAGGGGAGGTTGCGGGATGAGGATTCTAGGTCGTGCGGGAGGAGGTTCGTCCTCTCTGAGCGTTTTGCTGGCCACCAGCGCGGTTGGGTTGGCGATGGCGGTCGCCGCCCCCGCGCTCGCGCAGACGGCGCCGTCCGCGGCGCCCGCCGAGACAGCGGTGTCCGAGGTCGTGGTCACCGGCACCCGCATCCGCTCCAGCGGCTTCAGCGCCCCCACCCCGACCCAGATGCTGGGCGAGGCCGATATCGAGCGCGCCGCCCAGCCGAACATCTTCACCGCCATCACCCAGCTGCCGTCGCTGCAGGGCTCGACGGGCGCGACCACCGGCACCTTCAGCACATCGAGCGGCCAGCAGGGTCTGTCCTCGTTCTCGCTGCGCGGCCTGGGCACCATTCGCACCCTGACCTTGCTGGACGGCCAGCGGGTCGTGCCGGCCAACGTCACCGGCGTGCCCGACATCAGCCTGTTCCCACAGCAGCAGGTTCAGCGGCTCGACGTGGACACCGGCGGCGCCTCGGCCTCCTACGGCTCGGACGCGGTCGGCGGCGTGGTCAACTTCATCACCAACAAGCGCTTCGAAGGCTTCAAGGCCAACGTCCTGACCGGCGTCACGACCTATGGCGACAACCACCAGTGGCTGGCTCAGGTCGCCGCCGGCAAGAACTTCCTGAACGACCGCCTGCACGTGCAGGTCAGCGGCGAATATGATTGGGAAGAGGGCGTGTCGGCCGGCGACTTCGGCGAGGACGCGCCGGGCAGCCGCGACTGGTACACGACCGCCACCCTGGTCAACCGCGGGATCACCAATGACGGCTCCCCGCAGTACCTCTATCGCGAGCACGCCCAAGCCTATCAATACACCAAGTACGGTCTGATCAGCGCCGGCCCGCTGCAGGGCACGGCCTTCGACGTCAGCGGCAACCCGTTCACCTTCCAGTACGGCGGCGGCACGCCCTCCAAGGCCGCCAACGGCGCGGTCAACGGTTGCTACTCGAACGGCGGCTTCTGCGTCGGCGGCGACCTGTCGGGCAATGTCGGCATCGGCACCTCGCTGCAGTCGAAGATCAAGCGGATGAACACCTACACCCGCATCGGCTACGACCTGGACGCCAACAACGAGATCTACGGCACCTTCAACGCCGCCCGCGTGGAGAGCAGCAACCAGCCCAATCCGGGCGCGGCCACCACCGGCCTGACGATGCAGTGCTCGAACCCGTTCCTGCCGGCCTCGGTCGTCGCGGCCTGCGCCGCCAACGGCATCACCAGCTTCACCTTCGGCACCAGCAACGCCCTGCTGCCGCACAACATCTCGGTGCACCCGACGCGCACCCAGTACCGCGGCGTGATCGGCGCCGACGGCAAGTTCAACGCCCTGGGCAAGGAATGGCGCTACGACGCCTATTACGAGCACGGCGAGAACACCACGAACATCCATGTTCGAAACATCCTGCTGACGCCGCGCTATCGGGCGGCCGTCCAGGCGACCCGGGTCAACGGCCAGATCGTCTGCTCCGATCCGGTGGCGCGGGCCAACGGCTGCGTGCCGATCAACGTGTTCGGCGGCCTGCCCCCCAGCCAGGCGGCGCTCGACTACATCACGCCCCCCAATGGCCCCTATCAGCACTCGGTGCAGAAGCAGGATGTCGCCAGCATCAACTTCAGCGGCGAGCCCTTCTCGCTGTGGGCCGGCCCGGTGGCGCTGGCGTTCGGCGGCGAGTGGCGCAAGGAGCAGTACCACGTCCAGGGCGACCCCTATGGCGACGGCAATACGGACTCTCCGAACACCGCCGACTACCCGGCCGATCCAGTTCTCAACGCCGCCGGCGCCAACTGGTTCGCGGGCAACTACCACTCCGGCGCCGGCAAGTACTCGGTGAAGGAAGCCTATGCCGAAGTGAATCTGCCGCTGATCAATTCCGACGCGGCGGGCAAGGCCAACCTCAACATGGCCGGCCGCTGGACCGACTACAGCACCTCCGGCACCGTCTACACCTGGAAGGTCGGGGCCACCTGGGACACGCCGATTGATGGCGTCCGCCTGCGGGCCGTCACTTCGCGTGACGTCCGCGCGCCGAACCTGTCGGAACTGTTCGCCGCCCCGGTGACGACCACGCTGCCGAACTTCACCGTTCCTTCGAACGGCACGCCCCCAAGCGGCCAGCCCGCCAGCGGCTCGCTGACGGTTCTGCAGAATGTGGTGGGGAACCCGGACCTGAAGCCGGAAATCGCCAAGAACGCGAGCCTGGGCGTTGTCCTGGCCAACCCGCAATGGCTACCGGGTTTCAGCGTTTCGGTCGACTGGTACAACATCGTCCTCAATGGCGGCATCTCCAGCCTGGGCGCTCAGCAGATCGTCAACTTCTGCTATGCGGGCCTCACCCAGTTCTGCGGCGCCTTCAATCTCAACCCGCCGTCGGCCTTCGTGAACTCCCAGACGTTCAACCTGGCTTCGATCAAGACCAGCGGCTTCGACATCGAGAGCAGCTATCGGTTCGAACTGCCCAGCGTGCCCGGCCGCTTCACGGTCCGGGGCCTGGCGACGAACACGCACAAGTTCGTCACCAACCCCGGCATCCCCGGGGCGGTCGCCATCGACTCGGCCGGCCAGAACTCTGGCGCCACGCCGGATTGGAAGTTCCTGGCCATCCAGTCCTGGGACACCGACCGCTTCGCCCTCAGCGTCCAGGAGCGCTGGTTCAGCGACGGCACCTTCGGCGGCACCACCACCCAATACATCGAGTGCAAGGCCGGCAGCTGCCCTGTCTCGACCGCCAGTCAGCCGACGATCGACTACAACCATATGAGCGGCGCAACCTATGTCGACGTCAGCGCCTCGTACAAGTTCGGCAACGGCCTGCAGCTCTACGGCAAGGTCGACAACCTGCTGAACCGCGACCCGACCCCGTCGCCGCAGACCAATACGGGCCTGGACGCCAATCCGGCGCTCTATGACCTGCTGGGCCGCTTCTACCACGTCGGTCTGCGCTACAGCTTCTGACGTCCGCGCGCGAAACCAGATTTCGCCTCGCGTGATCCGGCCGGGGAAGCGCGGCGCCGCCGCCTCGACCTGGATGGGACGCCCTCCTCGGCCCGGGGCCGGGGAGGGGCGGTCGAGACGGGCTCCATCTCTGCCGGAGCGGGGCTCCCCACCCCCAGCCGTCTCGACCGCCGCCCCGTCCAGCGCCGTTCTTTGGAGGCCTGGTCTTCATCGGCGTCTCATGACATGGCGATAATGCGAATTAATCGCATTTCTTCTTGACCCGCCCCAGCGCCCTTCCTATGAGCGCCACTTGATAGTAATTCTCAAGTGCAAGATGGGGTCCTCATGTCCGTTCGCGCCGCGTCGCGTCTGCGTCGCTCCGGTTTTTTCGCGACCACCGTCCTGACGCTCGCGCCCCTGTGGGGCGCCGTCCACGCCGAGGAACAGACCTCGGTCAGCCAGGTCCTGGTCGAAAGCGAGCGCGTCAAGCGTTCGGAAGGGGCGACGGGGCTGAACCTGACCCTGCGCGAGACGCCGCAATCGGTCACCGTGGTGCCGCGGAGCCAGATCGAGGACTTCGCCCTGGGAAACGTCAACGAGCTGCTATCGCAAGTCGTCGGCGTCAATGTCGAGAAGGTCGAGACCGACCGCACCTATTACAATTCGCGCGGCTTCGACATCACCAACTTCCAGGTCGACGGGGTGGGCCTGCCGCTGATCTGGGGCATCCAGTTCGGCGACCTCGACACCGCCCTGTTCGAGCGCGTCGAGATCGTCCGCGGCGCCAACGGCATGATGACCGGCGCCGGCAATCCGTCGGCGACGATCAACTATGTCCGCAAGCGTCCGACCAAGGACTTCCAGGCCTCGGCCTCGGCCGCCTACGGGTCCTGGAATGATCTGCGGCTGGAGGCCGACGTCTCGGGCCCGCTCAACGCCTCCGGCACGGTGACGGGCCGCCTCGTCTACGCCAACGAGGACCGGGACTCCTACCTCGACCACTACAGGGTCAATCGGAACGTCTATTACGGCGTGGTCTCCTGGGACATCACCCCGGCGCTGCGGGCCACGGCCGGCTATTCGCGGCAGGACAACCTGGCCGACGGCGTGCTGTGGGGCGCCCTGCCGCTGACCTATTTGGACGGCGCGCGGATCGACTATCCGCGCTCGGCCTCGACCTCGGCCGACTGGACCTATTGGGACACCCAGGACGAGAGCGCCTTCGCCGAGCTGAGCTACGCCTTCGCCGGCGGCTGGAAGGCCAAGGCCAACTACACCCGCAAGACCTTCGACGAGAACGCCAAGCTGCTCTACGCCTACGACTATCCCGACAGGGCCACCGGCCTGGGCGTCAAGGGCATGGCCGGGCGCTATCCGTCGCACTACAAGCAGGACCTCTGGGAGGGCTCGGTGTCCGGCCCGGTCGAGCTGTTCGGCCGCAAGCACGAGCTGGTGCTGGGCGCCAGCACGGCCAAGGCGCGCGGCCGCGAATACGAGGACTTCTCCGCCGACACGATCCTCTATCCGGCGGTCGGCGACTGGGGCCGGCTGCAGGTCGCCGAGCCGACCTATCCGGGCGCCCATCTCGCCGCCGACACCCGCGATCGCCTGAACCGCGTCTACGGCGCCGCCCATCTCGACCTCGGCGACCGGCTGAAGGCCGTGCTCGGCTTCAACGCCATCGACCTCAAATCGTCGGGCGTCTCCTACGCCGTTGACCAGGCCCGCTCGGTTTCCAAGGTCAGCCCCTATGCCGGCCTGGTCTTCGACCTGACGCCCAACGTTTCGGCCTATGCCAGCTACACCGACATCTTCAATCCGCAGGTGGAGGTCGACGTCAACCACCGCCGCCTCGACGCCGCCCAGGGCAAGAGCTACGAGGCCGGCCTGAAGAGCGAGTGGTTCGACAAGCGGCTCTACGCCACCGCCGCGGTGTTCAAGTCCAAGCAGCTGGGCCTGGCCGAGTTCGCCGGCGTCTTCGACGACGGCAAGAGCTACTATGCCGGGGTCGACACCTTCGTGAAGGGTTACGAGCTGGAGGTCAGCGGCCTGATCACCGACCGCTGGCAGGTCGGTGGCGGCTGGACGCGGCTGTCGGTCGAGACCGCGGCCGGCGCCGACGTTCGCACCTATCTGCCGCGCAAGACCCTGAAGCTGACCACCACCTACGCCTTCCCGAGATTGCGCGACCTGAAGCTGGGCGCGGCCCTGCGCTGGCAGGACGAC
>JAQGIN010000294.1 GCA_028291125.1 Caulobacter sp. | reverse complement strand
GGCCGCTAACCGATCTTCGCCCGCAACCGCGCCGCCACGCCCGGCGGCACAAACGGCGAGATGTCGCCGCCCAGTTTGGCGATCTCCTTCACCAGGCGGGAGGCGATGGCCTGGTGGCGGGGGTCGGCCATCAGGAAGAGGGTCTCGATCTCGCGGTTGAGGGCCTGGTTCATGGCCGTCATCTGGAATTCGTATTCGAAGTCGGCCACGGCCCGCAGGCCGCGGACGATCATCTGGGCGCCGACCTCGCGAGCGAAGTGCATCAGCAGGCTGTCGAACGGCCGCACCTCGATGACGGCGATCTTCGCCAGGTGGGCGGTCTCGCGTTCGAGGATCTCGACCCGCTCCTCGAGGGTGAACAGCGGCCCCTTGCCGATGTTCACCGCCACGCCGATCACCAGCTTGTCGACCAGTTTCACGGCGCGGCCGATGATGTCGAGATGGCCGTTGGTGACCGGATCGAACGTCCCCGGATACAGTCCGATCCTCATGCAGCCCCCTGAGCGCGATGGCTACGGGGTCTCGACCGCCCCGTTTTCGCCATCCTGATTGTCGTCCTGAGCATCGTCGCCGCCGGTGTCCGCAAGCCGTTCAACGCTCACCACATGTTCGTCTTGTGCAGTGCGGAACACCGTTACGCCCTGAGTGTTTCGCGCCGCAATACGAATTTGCGCCACGGGGCACCGTATCAACTGTCCGGCGTCTGTCACCATCAGGATTTGATCAGAATCCTCGACCGGGAACGAGGCCGCCAGGTGGCCGCCGCGCTTGCTCAGATCGTGGGCGATCAGGCCCTGGCCGCCCCGGCCGGTGCGGCGATAGTCGTAGGCGCTGGTGCGCTTGCCGTAGCCTTCGCTGGACAGGGTGAGGATGAACTCCTCGGCCGCGCCCAGTTCGGCGATGCGTTCGACCGACAGATTGACGTCCCCCGCCTCGTCGTCGGCCTCCTCCGGCGCCGCGGCCACGGCCTCGTCGCCCTCGCCCAGGGCCGCCCGGCGCATGGCCGTGGCGTGCTTGAGATAGGCCCCGCGCTCGGCGGGGGTGGCGTCGACATTGCGCAGGATGGCCATCGAGATGACCGTGTCGCCCTCGGCCAGCTTGACGCCGCGCACGCCGGTGGAGTCGCGGCTGGCGAACACCCGCACCTCGTCGACCGAGAAGCGGATGCAGCGGCCGACGGCGGTGGTCAGCAGCACGTCGTGATCGCTGGTGCAGACGCCGACGCCGACGATGCCGTCGCCCTCGTCCAGCTTCATGGCGATCTTGCCGTTGCGGCGCACATCGACGAAGTCCGACAGCTTGTTGCGGCGGACATTGCCCGAGCGGGTGGCGAACATCACGTCCAGCTGATCCCAGGTGGCCTCGTCCTCGGGCAGGGTCAGGATCGAGGTGATGCTTTCGCCGGGTTCGATCGGCAGCAGATTGACGAACGCCTTGCCGCGCGAATTGGCGGCGCCCAGCGGCAAGCGCCAGACCTTTAGCTTGTAGACCTTGCCGCCCGAGGTGAAGAACAACAGCGGCGCGTGGGTCGAGGCCGAGAACACCCGGGTGACGGCGTCCTCGTTCTTGGTGGCCATGCCCGACTTGCCCTTGCCGCCCCGGTGCTGGGTGCGATAGGCGGCCAGCGGCGTGCGCTTGACGTAGCCGCCGAGGGTGACGGTGATGACCATGTCCTCGCGGACGATCAGATCCTCGTCCTCGAGGTCGCCGCCGCCGTCGACGATCTGGCAGCGACGCGGCACGGCGAAGCGCTCGCGCACCTCGACCAGTTCCTCGCGCACCACGGCCATGATGTTGGCGCGATCCGACAGCAGGGCCAGATAGCCGGCGATGGAGTCGGCCAGGCTGCGAGCCTCGTTGCCGATCTCGTCGCGGCCCAGGCCGGTCAGGCGCGACAGGGTCAGGGCCAGGATGGCTCGGGCCTGCTCGTCGCTCAGCCGCACCAGGCCCTCGCCCACCCGCGCCGTGCGCGGATCGGCGATCAGGGCGATCAGGGGCATCATGTCGCCCGCCGGCCAGTCCTTGGCCACCAGACGCTCGCGCGCCTCGGCCGGGTCCTTGGACGAGCGGATGATGTGGATGAATTCGTCGATATTGGCCACGGCGATGGCCAGGCCGACCAGGACATGGCCGCGGTCGCGGGCCTTGCCCAGCTCGAACTTGATGCGGCGGACGACGACTTCCTCGCGGAAGCGCACGAACACCTCGACCAGCTGCCGCAGGCCCATCTGCTCGGGCCGGCCGCGATTGAGGGCCAGCATGTTGACGCCGAACGAGCTCTGCAGGGCGGTGTAGCGATAGAGCTGGTTGAGGATGACGTCGCCCGAGGCGTCGCGTTTGAGCTCGACGACGATGCGCATGCCGTCGCGGTTGCTCTCGTCGCGGATGTCGCTGACGCCCTCGATGCGCTTGTCGCGCACCAGTTCGGCGATGTGCTCGACCAGGGTCGACTTGTTCACCTGATAGGGAATGGCGGTGACGATGATCGCCTCGCGGCCGGCGCGGATCTCCTCGACGCTGGCCAGGCCGCGCATGATCACCGAGCCGCGGCCGGTCAGCAACGCCTGGCGCGGGGCGGCGCGGCCGATGATCTCGCCGCCGGTCGGGAAGTCGGGGCCCGGGACGATGTCGAGCAGTTCCTCGGCGCTGACGTCCGGATTGTCGACCATGGCCAGGCAGGCATCGACGATCTCGCCCAGATTGTGCGGCGGGATGTTGGTGGCCATGCCGACGGCGATGCCGCCGGCGCCGTTGACCAGCAGATTGGGAATCCGCGACGGCAGGACGACGGGTTCGCTTTCCTTGCCGT
>JAQGIN010000224.1 GCA_028291125.1 Caulobacter sp. | reverse complement strand
ACGCCCTGTCGATCGCCACCCGCATCCTGCCCAAGGCCTTCTTCCTCACCGAAGCGACCCTGCATTTTCCCGAGAACCGCCAGGCCCCGATCGCCGCCGAACTGTCGTTCGTCGATTCCGACGGCGTTCCGATCGCAGCGGTGTTCGACTTCCTGCAGACCGGGCCTCAGAGCTGGGACATCGAGGTCGACACCGACGGCGGCCAGATGGTGCTGTCGCATGGCGGGGCGCGGATGCAGGTCGACGGCGCTCTGGTCCACGAGGGGCCGGTGGCCGAGTACGAGCGGCTTTATGAGCGCTTCGGCCAGTTGATCGCCGACGGCGCGTCCGACGTCGACGTCAGTCCGCTGCGCCACGTGGCCGACGCCTTCCTCAGCGGCCGGCGGGTGGCCACCGCGCCGTTCGTGGAGTGAGCGCGGCCGTAGTTCTTGCTCCACCCAAGGCTCTTCCTTTAACGCCGCCATCCCGGGCCTTGTGCCCGGGATCCCTCTCTCCGCCGCAAGGGCAGGTGGGGACGACGGCGCGCGCCGTCGTCGCGGCGCTTCCCGTGCAGGCTGAACCAGAGATCCCGGGCACAAGGCCCGGGATGACGGGCCTATTGGGAAGGTTCTGAGGCGCTTAAGCCCATTCAAACCGTCGACAGCTTGAACACCGAGATCTGGCCATAGGTCTGGTCGGGGTCGAGGCGGGCGCTGGGGAAGTCCGGCTGGTTGGGCGAATCCGGGAAGCGCTGCGGCTCCAGGCAGACGGCGGCGTTGCGGCCATAGGCGCGGCCGCCCTTGCCGACCACAGAGCCGTTCAGGAAATTGCCGGAATAGAGTTGCAGACCCGGCTCGGTGGTCAGCAGCTCCAGCACGCGGCCCGAGGCCGGGTCCTCGAGGCGGGCGACCAGCCGCGGCTCGGCGGTGACGCCGCCGGTCAGCACCAGATTGTGGTCATAGCCGCCGCCCAGCGCCAGCTGCGGCTCGGGAGCGTGGATGCGGGCCCCGATGGCGGTGGGCCGGCGGAAGTCGAATGGCCCGCCGGCCACCGGCCGCAGCTCGCCGGTCGGGATCAGGCCGGCGTCGACCGGCGTATAGGCCTCGGCCGCCAGCCACAGCCGATGGTCGAGGATGGTGGCCTGCGAGGTGGCCCCGGCCAGGTTGAAATAGCTGTGGTTGGTCAGGTTGACGATGGTCGGCCGGTCGGTGACGGCCTGGTAGCGGATGCTCAGCCGGTCCTGGCCGTCCAGGGTGAAGGTGACCCGCGCGTCCAGGGCCCCAGGAAAGCCTTCGTCGCCGTCGGGGCTGAGATGGCGCAGGGTGACGCTGGCGGCGTCGTCGACGACGATCATCGTCTCGATCGTCCACACCACTTTGTCGAAGCCCTTGAGTCCGCCGTGCAGGCTGTTGTCGCCGTTGTTGCGGGCCAGGACATGGCGCTGGCCGTTGAGCGTGAAGGCCCCGCCGGCGATGCGGTTGGCGTAGCGGCCGACAGTGACGCCGAGATATTCCGGCGTGGTCAGATAACCGTCGAGACTGTCGTGGCCGAGCACGATGTCGGCCAGCCGGCCGTCGCGGTCGGGAGCGATCAACGCCTGCAGGGTGGCGCCATAGGTGAGGATGCGGGCGGTGACGCCGCGGCCGTTGTCGAGGACCACGGCCTCGATCTGCACCTCGCCGGGTAGGACGCCGAACGGTTCGCGCCAGGCCTGGATGGCGGTGGGGCGTTGCGAGGCGGTGATGCCGTTCGCCATGGGACCTCTCCTGAGCCGGTGACCGGCCTTCTGGGGCGTGGCGCCGGATGGGCGTCCGCCGTTATGGTTCAATCATTCCCACAATACGGAACAAAGTCCCTATTTGTGGAAAATCGTTGCCAATCCATCGATGGCCGGTATTTGTAGCACCAACCAAGAAAACACGCCTCGGGCCCGCCGAGGCTAGGGAGCGCATCGCGCTGGGAGGCCGTCCATGGGTTCGTCCATTCGCCATATCACCTTGCTTGCGACCCTGTCGGTCTGTTCGATCGCCGCGGCCGGACCGCGGATGGTGACGCCACTGGACGCCGGCTGGCGCTTCGCCCAGGGCGATCCGGAAGGGGCCGAGGCCGCCGCCTTCGACGATACGGCCTGGGCGCCGGTGTCGCTGCCGCACGACTGGGCGATCGCCGGGCCGTTCGACGTCAAGGCCCGGGCCGGTGGCGCCGGCGGCTTCCTGCCCACCGGCGTGGCCTGGTACCGCAAGACCTTCAACGCCAAGCCGATCCCTGGCCGCCGGCTGTTCGTCGAGCTCGACGGGGTGATGGAGCGCAGCGGCGTCTGGATCAACGGCCACCATCTGGGCCACCGGCCCAACGGCTATGTCGGCCTGCGCTACGACCTGACCCCGTTCCTGCGGACCGGCGGCCCAAATGTGCTGGCGGTGCGGGCCGACACCGAGGCGGCGCCGTCGTCGCGCTGGTACGCCGGCTCGGGGATCTATCGCCACGTGCGGCTGATCGAGACCGGCGACGTCCATGTCGACCAGGGCGGGGCTTTCGCCCGGGTCACGGCGCTGGACGCCGACCGCGCGACGGTGCGGGTCGGCGTCGACGTGATCAATGACGGGACCGCCGCCCGGCCTGTACGGCTGGAGGCGGTGATCACCGGCCCGGACGGCGCCGAGGCGGCGCGGCTGGTCGTTCCCGCGGTCGCCGTCGCCGTCGGCCGCGTCGAGACCCTTAGCGGCGACCTGACCCTGGCCAAACCGCGGCGCTGGGACCTGTCGGACCCGGCGCTGTACAAGGCCAGCCTGCGGGTGGTCGGGGCCGACGGCGCGGCATTGGACGAGGAGACGGTGGCCTTCGGCGTGCGCGACGCCCGCTTCGAGGCCGCCACCGGCTTCTGGCTCAACGGCCGCAATCTCAAGCTCAAGGGCGTGGCCCTGCACGCCGACGGCGGGGCGGTGGGAGCGGCCGTGCCATTGGCCGTCTGGCGCCAGCGGCTGACGGCGCTGAAGGCCCTGGGCGTCAACGCCGTCCGCACCGCCCACAACCCGCCGTCGCCCGAGTTCCTCGACCTCACCGACGAGCTGGGCCTGGTGGTGATGGACGAGCTGTTCGACATGTGGAACGTCGCCAAGACCCCGGCCGACTACCACCTGTTCTTCAGCGACTGGAGCAAGCGCGACGCCCGCGACATCATCCGCCGCGACCGCAACCATCCCAGCATCGTGCTGTGGAGCGTCGGCAACGAGATCCACGACACCGCCTATCCGGTCCAGGCCAAGGCGGCGCTGAAGAGCCTGCTGGACGTGGTCCACGCCAACGATCCCAGCCGCCCGGCGACCATGGCCCTGTTCCGCCCCAACGTCACCGGCGACTACCAGAACGGCCTGGCCGACATGCTCGACGTGGTCGGCCAGAACTATCGCGAGACCGAGCTGATCGCCGCCAATCAGCAAAACCCCAACCGCAAGATCGTCGGCACCGAGAACGGCCACAACCGCGTCAACTGGACGCCGGTGCGCGACTACGCCCCCTATGCCGGCATGTTCCTGTGGACCGGGGTCGATTATCTGGGCGAGTCCGACCGCAGCGGCTGGCCCAATATCCAAAACCCCGCCGGCCTGCTCGACCGCACCGGCCTGGTGAAGGTCTCGGGCCTGCAGCGCGACAGCTGGTGGAACGAAAAGCCGGTGGTGCACGTGGTCCGCAATTCCACACCGGCCGCGCCGGGGCCAGCCACCGATGGAGCCGGCCCGACCCCGACCCTGCCGACCATGATCGCCGTCGCCACCCCCGCGCCGCGCGCCGCCGTCGCCGACGACTGGACGCCGGAGAACCTGGCCCCGCACCCCGAGACCATCGAGGTCTACAGCAACTGCCAGTCGGTCGAGGTGACGCTGAACGGCCGCTCGCTGGGGACCAAGGCCCTGCCGGCCGACGCCTCGCCGCGCCAATGGCCGGTGAGCTTCGTTCCGGGAACGGTCACCGCCCAGTGCCTTGACGCGGGCCAGGCGGCGGTGCGTGACAGTCTGCGCACCGCCGGTCCCGCCGCGCGCATCGCTCTGACCAGCGACGCGGCCGCCGTCGGCGCCGCCTTCGACGACCTGGCCTTCGTGCGGGCCCGGGTGGTCGATGCTGAGGGTGTCACCGTGCCGCGCGTGCCGGTGACGATCGGCTTCAAGGTCTCGGGCTCCGGCGTGCTGGTGGCGACCGACAACGGCTCGAGCACCGACCACACGCCGTTCGCCTCGCCGCAGCGCCAGGCCGAGAAGGGGCGGGCGGTGGCCCTGGTGCGGGGAACCGCCGCCGGTGGGACCTTGCGCGTCGAGGCCGCCGCCTCTGGCCTAAAGCCCGGATCGCTGTCGCTCAAGGTCCAGGCGGGCCGACCATGACCCTGGCCCGGCGCGAGGTGCTGGCCGGACTGGCCCTGAGCGGCTTGGCCGGCGCGGCGGCCGCCCAGCCCGCCGGCTGGCGGTTCGACTTCCAGGGCGGCCGACCGGCCGTTGGCTATCGCACCGTGGCGCCGGACGCGCCGTACAACCCAGGCGCCGGGTTCGGCTTCGAGCCGCGCCCGGCCGGCGCCGCCCCCGGCGCCTTCCAGTTCTCCGTCGCTGTCCCGGAGGGCGACTACCGGGTGACCGTGACCCTGGGCGACGCTCGCACCACTTCCAACACCACCATCAAGGCGGAGTCTCGGCGGCTGATGCTCGAGGCGGTCGAAACCGCCCGCGGCGCCTTCGCCACACGCCAGTTCGTGGTCAATGTCCGCAACGCCAGCCTGGCCCCGCCGCCGCTCAATGCGCCGGGCGGCGACCGCGTGCTGCTCAACGCGCGCGAGCGCGGCGCGCTGACCTGGGACGACAAGCTGACCCTGGAGATCCTCGGTCCGGCCCCGCGCCTGGCGCGGCTGGAGATCGTCCCGGTCGTTGCGCCGACAGTGTTCCTGGCCGGCGATTCCACCGTCACCGACCAGC
>JAQGIN010000177.1 GCA_028291125.1 Caulobacter sp. | reverse complement strand
CCGAGCCGGCGATCGCCGACAGGTCGATGCCCTGCTGCTCGGCGATGCGGCGGGCGAGCGGCGATGCGAAGACACGCTTGGAGCCGTTGGCGCCATTGGCCTTGGCGGCCGGCGCCGGCGCGGGCTTGGCTTCAGGCGCTGGCGCAGGCTTGGCCGCTTCGGCCTTCGGAGCCTCGGCCCTGGGTGCTTCCGCCTTGGGCGCGGGCGCGGCGGCGGACGCCTCCCCGCCCTTCAGGCGGGCGATCGGGGCGTTGACCTTCACGCCCTCGGTCCCCTCGGGCACCAGGATCTCGGCGACCTCGCCCTCGTCGACGGCCTCGACCTCCATGGTCGCCTTGTCGGTCTCGATCTCGGCGATGACGTCGCCGGCCTTGACGGTGTCGCCGACCTTGACGTGCCACTTGGCGAGGGTCCCCTCCTCCATGGTGGGCGACAGGGCGGGCATCAGGATGTCGATCGACATTGAGCAGCTTCCTCAAGCGTTCGGGACGGCATCGACCAGTCTGGTCGGCGTCCACTTAGCCTTGCGACGGGCAAGGCGTTGTTCGTCCGTTTCGTCGTGATAGTCCAGCCGCTCGGGGACGCGCCCCTCGAAGCCCGGCAGGTCGGTCCCGACGACGTTCAGCGTGGCCCAGGCCGCGCCGCCGTCCTCGATCATCGCCGCCACATAGCAGCCGCAGGCCCGGCAGATCAGGAAATCCACCGCCTTGCGACCGAAGCGGTAGCGGTGGAGCGCGTCCGGACCGGCGGCGATGGTCAGCCGGCTGTCCGGATCGCTGGTCGTCCGCGCCCCCTGCCGACGGCAGAAGCCGCACTGACAGGCGCGCAACGCCAGCTCGCCCACCGGCTTGCCAGGGTCGAGCCGAACCTGGACCGCGCCGCAGTGGCAACCGCCGTTGAGCGTCGTTTCCGCCATCGCCGCGGCCTCAGCCGCCCACCCCGACGGGTCCTGGAGCCCGGGCCATGAGGCCTGGGCGCCGAGGATCGCCGGCATGGGCGGAGACGCGGATCACCGGTAGCAGACCGCCTTGGCCGCCTTGACGATCTTGTCGACCGACGGCAGCGACAGGGCTTCCAGATTGGCGGCGTAGGGCAGCGGCACGTCTTCCTGGTGCACTCGGGCCGGCGGGGCGTCGAGATAGTCGAAGCCGAACTCGGTGATGCGGGCGACGATCTCGGCGCCGACGCCCATCGGGCCCCAGCCTTCCTCGACCGTGACCAGGCGATTGGTCTTCTTGACGCTGTCCAGGATGGTGGCGTGGTCCATCGGGCGGATGGTCCGCAGGTCGACGACCTCGGCCTCGATGCCCTCGGCCGCCAGTTCGTCGGCGGCCTTCAAAGCAAAGCCGACCATGCGCGAATAGGTGGCGATGGTGACGCTCGGGCCGGTGTGGCCCTCGGCCACGACGCGACGGACCTTGGCCTTGCCGATCGGCACCACCCAGTCCTCGACGTCGGGAATGTCGAACTCGACGCCGTACATCATCTCGTGTTCGAGGAAGACGATCGGGTTCGGGTCGCGGATGGCGGCCTTCATCAGGCCCTTGGCGTCGGCCGCGTCATAGGGCGCGATGACCTTCAGGCCGGGGACGTTGCCGTACCAGGCGGCATAGTCCTGGCTGTGCTGGGCGCCGACCCGCGAGGCGGCGCCGTTGGGGCCGCGGAACACGATCGACGACTTGATCTGGCCGCCCGACATGTACAGCGTCTTGGCGGCCGAATTGATGATCTGGTCGATCGCCTGCATGGCGAAGTTCCAGGTCATGAACTCGACGATCGGCTTGAGGCCGGCCATGGCCGCGCCGACGCCGAGGCCGGCGAAGCCGTGCTCGGTGATCGGGGTGTCGATGACGCGCTTGTCGCCGAACTCCTGCAGCAGGTCGCGGCTGACCTTGTAGGCGCCCTGGTACTGGGCGACTTCCTCGCCCATCAGGAACACCTTGTCGTCGCGGCGCATCTCTTCGGCCATGGCGTCGCGCAGGGCGTCGCGCACGGTGATCTTCTTCATCGGCGTGCCGGCCGGGATTTCCGGGTCGGCGAAGCTCGAGACGGCGCTGGTCGTCGCGGCGGCGGCCGGGGCCTTGGCTTCCACCACCGGCGTTTCGGCGGCGGGCGCGGCGGCCGGGGCCGGAGTCACGCCGGTCGCGTCGCCGCTGAGGCGGGCGATCGGGGTGTTGACCTTGACGTTCTCGGAACCGGCCGGGATCAGCAGGGCTTCGATCTTGCCCTCGTCCACCGCTTCCACTTCCATGGTCGCCTTGTCGGTCTCGATCTCGGCGATCACGTCGCCGGCCTTGACGTCATCGCCTTCCTTGACCAGCCACTTGGCCAGGGTCCCCTCTTCCATGGTCGGAGAGAGGGCGGGCATGAGGATGTCCACGCTCACTGGGCGGCCTCCAAATAGACGTCTGTATAGAGTTCGGAGGGGTCCGGCTCGGGGCTGGTGCGGGCGAATTCGGCGGCTTCGGCGACGATCCGCTTCACGTCGGCGTCGACCACCTTCAGCTGTTCCTCGGTGACGCCGGCGGCGTCCAGCTTCTCGCGCAGGTGCTCGATCGGGTCGCGGGTGCTCTTGACCTCGTCGACCTCCTCCTTGGTGCGGTACTTGGCCGGGTCGGACATCGAGTGACCGCGATAGCGATAGGTCTTCATCTCGAGGATATAGGGACCCTGACCGCTGCGGGCGTGCTCGGCGGCGCGGGCGCCGGCCTCGGCCACCGCCGCCACGTCCATGCCGTCGACCTGTTCGCCCGGGATGCGGAACGACACGCCACGCTTATGGAAGGCGGTCTCCGACGCCGAACGCTCGACGCTGGTGCCCATGGCGTACTGGTTGTTCTCAATCACGTACACGACCGGCAGCTTCCACAGCTGGGCCATGTTGAAGCTCTCATAGACCTGGCCCTGGTTGGCCGCGCCGTCGCCGAAATAGGCGAACGAGACGTTGCCGTTGCCACGATAGTGGTTGTTCAGCGCCAGACCGGTGCCGAGGCTGACCTGGGCGCCGACGATGCCGTGGCCGCCGTAGAAGCCGGTCTCGATGTCGAACATGTGCATCGAGCCGCCCTTGCCGTGCGACGAGCCCGTCGCGCGGCCGGTCAGCTCGGCCATGACTTCCTTCGGATCCATGCCGGCGGCCAGCATGTGGCCGTGGTCACGGTAGCCGGTGATGATCTGGTCGCCCTTGACCTTGATCGACTGCATGCCGACCGCGATGGCTTCCTGCCCGATGTACAGGTGGCAGAAACCGCCGATCAGACCCATGCCGTACAGCTGGCCCGCGCGCTCTTCGAAGCGGCGGATCAGCAGCATGTCGCGGTAGAACTTCAGAAGCTCGTCCTTGCCGACAAAAGCGTTGACACCGGTGTCATTCGCTTTTCCGGTCGAAGCCTCACCCTTGCGCGTACGCGCCATTCAACTCTCCTTGGCCAATCTTCATCGCGGCCTTCATCCCAGAGCCCGTCCCGCCGATAAACCGTCGGTTCCGCGAAGGACGCGCTCCTCATGTCAACGCCCGACCGCCGTCCGGAGCCCTTGGGATCCGGGAGACGGGTCGCGGCTCCGCCAGAAATCCGACGAAGCTAGCGCTTGGTGCGGATCACATAGTCCTTAGGGTCGGCATATCCTAGTAGGGAACGCGCGCGCTCCTCCAACAGGTCAGCCGACAAGCTGCCGTTGCGTAATAGACGAGCCCGGGCCTCCAGGTCCATCCTCTCCGCGCGGATCTTCTTAAGTTCCATCGTCTTGGCGGCCAAGTCCGCATCGCGCTGCGACGACGACAGCAAACCGCGATCCCCCGTCAGGGCGTGAAACCCGAAGTAGAAGATCAGCAAGGCGAGCGCCGCGGTCGGCAGGAAGGTTTGCAGGCGGGCGAGCATCGGCGAATCCCGGGAGATCCCGTCATCAATGGGCTGATGTGCTTAACAGCCGTTAAATATCGCGGCGGCCGCGGGGGTTTCGGCGCCCGACAATTGACACGTTTCAACCGATGCTTAGCGTCACCACAAACTAGCGGGGAAGTTGACCATGGACCGACGCGCCTTCGTGATCACCCTGGCCGGCGGTTTGGCCGGCTCGGCCGCTCTGGCCCAGCAGAAGGCCGACGACGGAATCGTCAAGGGCCGCAAGGGCGGGCCGAACATGATCAAGGGCGATCCGCCCAAGCTCGACTTCGGCGGCGGCCTGGTGATTCCGATGAACAACAGCATCTTCCGGGTGCTGTGGGAGGGGCCGGATCGCTGGATCACCTATGGCCGCGCGCTGTCGCCGCAGAAGGTGCGGGCCATGGAGACGGCCGAGAACGCCGCCAAGGGCTCGATGAAGTTCCTGCTGCTGACCCTGGCCTTCGCGCCGGATCGGCTGGAGCGGTTCGAAACCTGCGGCTGGCGGCTGAAGTCGGGAAATCTCAA
>JAQGIN010000155.1 GCA_028291125.1 Caulobacter sp. | reverse complement strand
ACCAGGGCCGCTTTCAGGATCTCGTCCTCGAAGTCGGGGGCGAAGGCGCCCTCCTTGGTGAGGAACAGGGTCGAGAGCGCCAGCAGGTTGCGGCTGTAGAGGGCGCTGGCGTCGGTGGCGATGCGGCCCGGCAGATTGGGAATGCCAAGGATCTTGACGCCGTTGGCGGTGACCGCGGTCTCGCCCAGCTTGGCGCCGACCACGTTGCCGCCCTGTTCGACCGCCAGGTCGACGATCACCGAACCGGCCTTCATCGAGGCCACCTGGTCGGCGTTGACCAGCTTGGGGGCCGGCCGGCCGGGGATCAGGGCGGTGGTGATGACGATGTCCTGCTTGGCGATGTGGGTCGACAAGAGCTCGGCCTGCTTGGCCTGGTACTCGGCGCTCATCTCCTTGGCGTAGCCGCCGGCGGTCTGGGCGTTCTTGAACTCATCATCCTCGACGGCGAGGAACTTGGCGCCGAGCGACTCGACCTGCTCCTTGGTGGCGGGCCGCACGTCGGTGGCGGTGACCACCGCGCCCAGGCGGCGGGCGGTGGCGATCGCCTGCAGGCCAGCCACCCCGACGCCCATGACGAACACCTTGGCCGCGGCGATGGTGCCGGCGGCGGTCATCATCATCGGCAGCGCCTTGCCATAGGCCTCGGCCGCCTCGATCACGGCGCGATAGCCGGCCAGATTGGCCTGGGACGACAGCACGTCCATCACCTGGGCCCGGGTGATGCGGGGGATGAACTCCATGGCGATGGCGCTGACCCCGGCCTTGGCCAGAGCCTCCAGCGTCGCCTTGTCTTGATGGGGATTGAGCGTGGCGGCGACGATCGCGCCCGGCTTGAGGGCGGCGATCTCGGCGGCCTCGGGGCCACGCACCTTGAACACCACGTCGGCGTCCTTGAGGGCGGCCTTGGCGTTCGGAGCCAGGCTGGCGCCGGCGGCCAGATAGTCGGCGTCGGGATAGGCGGCGGCGACACCAGCCCCGGCCTCGATGATGACGGTGAAGCCCGCCGCGATCAGTTTCTTCGCCGTTTCGGGAGTGGCGGCGACCCGCGTCTCACCCGCGCGGGTCTCTTTCGTCACGGCGACGACGGCCATCGGCATACCCCTCCCAGAGCGCAGTTCGCGTATCAGCTTGCGCTGCTCTGTAGGGGATATTCTTGCCCCATGTCGAGATGTTCACCCCGACGATGTGCAAAAATTTTCCGATGTCCACCGGTGTCAATGAGCCGCGGCGGGCTTCTCGCGCAGGAAGACCACGCCGACGACCGCCAGCACCACGCCGGGAATCAGGCCGCCGAGGAAGCCGGCCGGCGTGCAGAACCACAGAGTGATGGTCAGCAGCAGCGCGGCGATGGCCAGCGAGCCCCACTTGGCCATCTTGCCGAAGCCTTCGTAGGTGGCGGCCTGTTCGCTGATGTCCATTTCGCCGCGATAATAGTCGGAAGCCGGTCCGGCCATGGTGTCGTCCTAAGGGATAAGGGAGCCTAGACCCGCCGCTTACAACGTGCGGGCCGGCGGCTCAAGCCTCCGGGGCCCCGTCGCGCCAGCCTTCGGCCGCGACGCGTCGGCGCAGGGCGCCGACGACCTGGTCGACGGTGATGTCGGCGATGCGGCCGGCGCCGCCGTCGAGCGCGGTGAGATGGCGCGAATAGGCCGGCACCGGGCTGGTGCCCATCAGGCCGATGGCCGGACGGCCGACGGCGGCGGCCAGGTTCAGCGGCCCCGAATCATTGCCGACGAAGCCGGCCGACAAGGCGATCAGGGCGGCGGCGGCGTCGAGGCTCAGATCGCAGGCGGCGATGTTCAGCGGCGCGCCGCCCGCCTCGCCCCCCTGGGCGTTCAGCGCGGCCACGGCGGCCTCGGCGGGCGCCGCGTCGGCCGGGCCGCCCAGCCAGAACACCGCGCCGAACAGGTCGCCGACCGCGCGCGACAGCGTCGCGAACCGCTCGATCGGCCAGGTGCGGGCCGGCTCGCTGGCCCCGATCCCCAGCACCAGCCACGGCCGCGGGACGGCGGCGAAGCGGGCCGCCACCTTGGCGACGGCGGCGGGATCGAGCTTGAGGGCGGGTTCGCGGCTGGTCACGGCCAGGCCGTGCAGGCGCTCGAACTGGGCCAGCTTCTCCAGCCGGTGGGCCGGGCGCAGCGATCGGGGCAGGACCGGGCCGACGGTCAGCCACCGTTCCTGACTGGCGTGGCCGAGGCCAAAGCCCCGCCGCTCGGGCGTCCCGGCCAGGGCGGCGGCCAGGGCCGGGCGGCCGATCTTCTCCAGAATCCAGACGGCGCGCGGCCGGATCTGGCGGCATAGGCGCCAGAAGTCGGCGATCTCCCGAAGGTCGCGCAGCAATCCGGAATGGTGCGGGGCGTAGACCACGCGGCTGACGGTCGGCTCGACGGCCAGCACCTCGGCGGCGCGGCTGGAGGGGCGGGCGGCCAGAACCACCTGGCCCTCGGGGATCTGGGCGGCGATGGCGCGGATCGTCGGCAGGTGCCACATCAGGTCGCCGATGCCCCGGTCGGGGGCGTAGACCAGCACCGGTCCGGTCGCGCCGGGCGTCAAGCCCACGAGGCCAGCAGCCCGCGCAGCCCGGCCACGAAGGCCAGAGGCTGGTCGATCATCACATGGTGGTCGGCGTCGGGGATCGGCAAGCGCAGCACATCCTGGGGCATCTGGGCGACCATATAGTCCAAGGTCTCGGCGTGCATCAGGTTCGAGCGTTCGCCCCACATCAAGGCGGCCGGACAGGCGATCTGCGGCAGCAGCAGGCCCAGATCGGGCATCGAGAACCGCTGCCAGATGGCCGGGTCGAACTTCCAGGTCCAGCCGCCGTCGACGGCCTTCAGCGAGGCGCGGGCGATGAAGTCGGCGATATAGACATTCTCGCAGGCCTGGGGCGGGGCCAGGCGGAAGCGGGCCAGGGCCGCCTCCAGGGTCGGATAGACCTTGGCCCCGAAGCCGTTGCGCGGCGGCCCGCGCCAGCGCTTCTCCGGCGGCTGGATGCTGGAATCGACCAGGATGACGCCGCGCAGCCGCTCGGCGTGGCGGGCCGCGCAGTAGAGGGTGGGAAAGCCGCCGAACGAATGGCCGACGACGATCGGCTTGACCCCGCCGGCCTCCAGCCGCCCGGCGTCGACGGCGGCGAAGATCTCGGCCGCGAACAGCTCGGCGGTGTAGGCCTCGCGCCAGCCGGACGCGCCCATACCGGACCACGAGATGGCCGCCACCCGCCAATCCTGGGCGAAGAACGGGGCGATGAAGCTCCACCAGTCGGCGTGGGCGCCGTTGCCGTGCAGGAACAGCAGGCCCGGCTTGCCGACCTCGCCCCAGGTCAAGAGCTCGATGTCGACGCCCTCGACCGCGATCATCGACCGTTCGGGAGCCTGGGCGATCGCCTGGTCGAACCAGGGCGGCGACGGCGGGCGCGCACCGTGGAAAACAGCCAAGGGCGCGGGGATCGGGGCCGGGGTCTGGTCGTCGGCCATCGCCTAGCCTCCCTCGAAGGCTTTTTCGCCGGGACGCGGGGCGCGGGGGGCCAGGGCCTTGAACACGCCCGTGCCGGTCATCAGCACCCGCTCGCCCACCCAGATGCGGCCGCGGACGGTGAGCACCATGTCCTCCTCGACGATCAGCTCGCCCCGGCCCTCGACGAAGTCGTGCAGCTGCGCGCCCGACAGGAAGTCGCAGGTCAGCCGCACGGTCACCCAGCTGTAGGACTTCTGCAGCGAGATGATCCGCCCCCAGGCCATGTCGGCGAAGCTCATCAGCATACCGCCGTGGCAATTGCCCAGGCCGTTGGTGTGATGCTCCTCGACCCGGAAGCCGAGGGTGGCGTCGCCGGGCGCGGCGCGGCGCTCGTACAGCGGCCCGATCTGACGGCCGAAGCCGCGGGTCCAGTTCAGCTGGGTGTAGCCGTCGGGGATGGCGGCGCTCTGGGCGTCGGTGAGATCGTCGGACATGGGCGAAGATCTAACGATCGTTTGAACGAAGGGGAAGTGTTCCGCGAGGGGAGCGCCTACAACCCCGCCGCCGCCAGCGCCGCCGCCTGCCGCGTCGCTAGCCCCTCCTCCGAGAACCCCTCCAGCGAGGCCTCGAACAGGGCGCGCCAGTTCTGGCGGGCCCCCAGATGCAGGAAGGCGGCGCCCAGGCCGATGGCGGCGCGGTCCATGAACACGAACTCGCGCGGGATGGTCACTGGGCCCTTGGCCTTCAGGGCCTGGCGCACCTTGTAAGCCTCGCGGCGGCCGTATTCGCCGGGCGGCACGTCGTCGGCGACGGTGCGCACCCGGTCGTCGAGCAGCGGGCCATAGATGAACCGGGCCCAGACATTGAGCACGTCGACCAGGTCGTCATTGAGATTGTCGAAGCCCCAGCTGCGATAGGCCTCGATCTGCTCGGCCCGGTCGTCGACGGTCAGGGCTCGATACAGCCGCACCACCCCGGCCACGAAGCGCGGCGGGAAGATGCGGATGCAGCCGAAATCCAGCAGGTTCAGGCGCTCGGCCCCCTCGCCGCCGGCGGTGTCGGCGAAGCTGTAATTGCCCAGGTGCGGGTCGCCGTGGATCATCCCCAGCTTGGTCATCGGCGTCCACCAGGCCTCGAACAGCAGGGCGGCGATGCGGTCGCGCGTGGCCTGGGGCGCATCCTTGAAGGCGAGAAGCCCACGGCCCTCCAGCCAGGTCATGCTCAGCAGGCGCTTGGTCGACAGCGACGGAACCGGCTTGGGCACGGCGATGTCGGCCCGCCCCGAGAAGAAGCCGCCGTACAGGGCCATCAGCCTGGCCTCGCGTTCGTAGTCGAGCTCCTCGCGCAGGCGGTCGGCGATCTCGACCACCATTTGGCTGGGGTCGATGGAGCCGTCCAGGCGCTTGAACAGGGCGAACAGCGCCCGCAGCTGGCCCAGGTCGCTTTCGACGGCGCTCTGCATGTCCGGATACTGCAGCTTCACCGCCAGGGCCCGGCCGTCG
>JAQGIN010000118.1 GCA_028291125.1 Caulobacter sp. | reverse complement strand
TCCGCATCTTCCTGCCGATCCACGTGCCGACCGCCGCCGCCATCGCCGCCGCCGCCGCGGTCGCCGCCGAGCCGGTCAAGCCGCGCGCCGCCCGTGACCTGTCGGGGGCTGGCCGCATCCTGTTCGTCGAGGACGAGGACGCCGTGCGCGGCGTCGCCGCCCGCCTGCTGCGGGCCCGCGGCTACGAGGTGCTGGAGGCCTGCGACGGCGAGGAGGCGCTGCTGATCGCCGAGGAGCACGCCGGCACCATCGACCTGTTGATCAGCGACGTGATCATGCCCGGCATCGACGGCCCGACCCTGCTGAAGAAGGCCCGGGGCTATCTGGGCAACGCCCCGGTGATGTTCATCTCCGGCTATGCCGAGGCCGAGTTCTCCGACCTCCTCGAGGGCGAGACCGGGGTGACCTTCCTGCCCAAGCCGATCGACATCAAGACCCTGGCCGAACGGGTCAAGCAGCAGATGGCGGCGGCCTAGGAAGCGTTCTCCGCACCTTTCCCCCTCCACCATCATCCCAGGCACAAGGCCCGGGATGATGAGGGGCCATCGGAACATGGGAAAAGGGCTTGCGATCCGGGCTTCAACAAATCCATACGGCCACTACGCTGAGGATCATCAGCCAAGTTACGTCTTATCTTGGTCGCCCGAACGCTGGCGGCTTGCCCAGTGAGAGGCGCGTCATGAAGCTCAACCGCAAACATCTTGCCTACGGATCGGCCTTGGCCGCCGCCCTGGCCCTGACCGCCTTCGGGGCGTCGCAGGCCGCCAAGAGCGCCGGCGGCGAGACCATCGCCATCGTCGGCGCGACGGTGTTCGACGCCACCGGCGCCGCGCCGCATATCGCCACCGTGGTGATCCAGGACGGCCGCATCGCCGATGTCGGGCCGGGCGTGAAGGTCCCGCGCGGGGCCAAGGTGATCGACGCCAAGGGCGAGGCGCTGCTGCCGGGCTTCTACGACCTGCACACCCACTGGACGCCGGGCGGCGTGCCGTCGACCACGCCGCAGATCGCCAGCGCCTATGTGGCGGCCGGCGTCACCACGGTCAGCGACTTCAACGCCGCGCCGGAATCCTTCGCCCCGCGCCGCGCGTGGCTGTCGACCCTGGTCACGCCGCATGTCAATTTCGCCGCCCGGATGAGCACCCCCGGCGGCCACGGCGCTGACTGGGCCGACACCGCCACCACCAAGTGGGTCAACACCCCTGAGGCCGCCCGCGCCGCCGTCCAGGCCCTGGTCCCCTACAAGCCCGACCTGATCAAGGCCTTCACCGACGGCTGGCGCTACGGCACGGCCCCCGACAACACCAGCATGGACCAATGGACCCTGACGGCCCTGGTCGACGAGGCGCACAAGAACGACCTGACGGTCTTCACCCACACGGTCAGCGTCGACCGCGGTCTGGTGGCCGGCCGCTCGAAGGTCGACGTCATCACCCACAGCCTGCAGGACCGCGAGCTGACCGCCGACGAGGTGGCGGTGATCAAGGCCGGCGGCACCTCCAACACCCCGACCCTGGCGGTCTATGAGCCGGTCAAGCCGGGCCAGCCGGCCCGCGACCCCGACGAGGGCGGCGGCGGCAACCGGGCCCAGGCCTTCCGCAAATTCGACTTCGCCCTGCACAACGCCAAGATGCTGTACGACGCCGGGGTGACCATCGCCCTGGGCACCGACGCCGGCATGCCGGGCACGCCGCACGGCGCCTCGACCCTGCACGAGATGGAGCTGATGGTGCGGGCCGGCCTGACCCCGACCCAGGCGCTGATGGCCGGCACGGCGATGAGCGCCAAGGTCATCAACCAGCTGGCCGATCGCGGCACCATCGAGAAGGGCAAGCGCGCCGACCTGGTGCTGATCAAGGGAACGCCCTGGGTCAACATCGCCGACGTGCGCAACACCGACCGGGTGTTCATCGACGGCAAGCTGGTGTTCGGCCCCGGCGCCCCGCCGCTGACCGCCAACACCGCCACCCTGCCGCCGGCCGTCCTGGCCAAGGCCCAGATCGACGACTTCGAGCGCGCCGACGGCCGCACCAGCCTCGACACCCTGCGCACCGACGATCCGGATGGCGGCCTCGACCGCTCGGTCGAGATCAGCCAGGTGATCGCCCGCGGGACCGACGGCCACGCCCTGTCGGTCTCGGCCCGCATGGCCATGAAGGCCAAGCCGATGGCCGGGGTGATCCTGCCGCTGAGCCGCGGCTCGATCCAGCCGGTCGACGCCCGGGCCTTCAAGGGCGTGCGCTTCGAGATCCGCGGCGACGGCGCCTACGAGCTGCGCTTCAACTCGCCCAACGGCCGCTGGGGCGCGCCGGTGACCGGCGGCGCCGAATGGCGCACCGTCGAGGTGCCGTTCAGCGACCTCAAGACCGTGTTCGGCAAGACCGCCTGGACCGGCGGCGACCTGACCGAGGTCGAGATCCTCGGCTCGCGGCCGGGCGGCCAGAAGCTGTGGCTGGAGATCGACAACGTCAGCTTCTACTAGGCTTTGAAAGGGCCCTCTTTGAGGAGAATGGGGCCGCGTGTAAGCCTCGTCCCATGACCCCCGCCGAGACCGCCATCCGGGCCCGCCGCAAGCTGACCAACAAGCTGATCGCGGCGCATCAGGCGCAGCGTCTACGGCCGTTTCTCGACCCGGCGGTC
>JAQGIN010000117.1 GCA_028291125.1 Caulobacter sp. | reverse complement strand
CGGTGGTGCGCCACGACGGGCCGCGGCTGCGCCTGGAAACCGCTCGCGGCGACCTGTCGGCGCGGGCGGCGGTGATCTGCGTCTCCACCGCCGTGCTGGCCAGCGAGCGTCTGCGCTTCGAACCCGGCCTGCCCGACAAGCTGGACGCCGCCCACGGCCTGCCGCTGGGCCTGGCCGACAAGGTGTTCCTGCATCTGGACGGGGCCGAGCCCCTTCCCGAGGAAGTCTCGATCTATGGCGATCCCGACAAGACCGCGACCGGCGGCTATCACCTGCGGCCGTTCGGACGACCAGTGATCGAGGCCTTCTTCGGCGGCCGGCACGCCCGGGCCCTGGAGGCCGAGGGCCCGGGCGCGGCGGCGGCCTTCGCCATCGCCGAGCTGACGGCGGCCCTGGGCGCGGACGTCGGCCGCCGCCTGACGCCGCTGGCCGCGACCGCCTGGGCGGCCGAGCCCTATGTGCTGGGCGGCTATTCGCACGCCCTGCCCGGGCGGGCCGGCGATCGCGCCCGTCTGGCGGCGCCGGTCGAGGATCGATTGTTCTTCGCCGGCGAAGCCTGCTCGGCCCACGCCTTCTCCACCGCCCACGGGGCCTGGGAGACCGGCCTAGCGGCGGCGGAGGCGGCGCTGGCGGCCTTGGAGTGAGCCTCTTCGAATCGCCACCTTTCCATCGTCATCCCGGATCGACCTACGGCCGTCCGGGATGACGACGGAGAACCGCTCCTAGCGCGGCGTCTTGGCCAGCAGGTCGCGGATCTCGGTCAGCAGCAGCTCCTGCGGCGTCGGGGCCGGCGGGGTCTCGGGCGGGGCCTCGGCGTCGGCGCGGCGGATGTGGTTGACCAGCTTGACCAGCAGGAACACCACGACGGCCACGATCAGGAACTGGATCAGGGTGTTGACGAAGGCGCCGTACTGCACGGCCACCTTCTCGACCGCCGCGGTGGCCGGATCCTCGGGCTTGAGCACCCATTCCAGCTTGGAGAAGTCCAGCCCGCCGGTCAGCAGGCCGATCGGCGGCATGATCACCTGATCGACCAGGCTCTTGACGATGCCGTTGAAGGCCGCGCCGATGATCACGCCGACGGCGAGGTCGATGACGTTGCCGCGGGCGATGAACTCGCGGAATTCCTTGAGGATGCTCATGGGCGGCGATCTCCCGACGCGAAGAACTGGCGGATCGCGCCAGCCTGACGGGCTTCAACCCCGCCGGTCAAGCGTCGCGGCTATTCGTCGGCGTTGAGCCGGGCCCGCAGTTCCTTGCCGCTCTTGAAGAACGGCACGTGCTTGGCGCGCACGTCGACGGTCTCGCCGGTGCGTGGGTTGCGTCCGGCCCGGGCCGGGCGCGATCGCACCGACAGCGCGCCGAAGCCGCGCAGCTCCACCCGCCCGCCAGCTTCGAGCGCACCGATCATGCGTTCGAAGATCACGCCGACCACGCGTTCGACGTCCTTTTGGGTCAGGTGCGGATTTTCGGTCGCAAGCTTGGCGATGAGTTCCGACTTGATCATCGATATCCCCGGCGCCGGAGGAGGCCTGGCGCGCGGCGACCTTTGCCCAAGGCGACCACAATCTTCAAGTGCAAGGTTGCAAAAGGGGGCAACTGGCGGCGCGGCGCCTGCACAATTTGCGTCTAAGTTGCATCCAAGCCGTCGGCCTGCCCAGCATTCCGCCGCTCGAATCTTGTCCCCAAAAAGCAAACGGCGGCCGGATCGCTCCGGCCGCCGTTCTTTCAGAACCTTCGAGGAAGGATCCGGCTATTCCTTGGGGGTGGCCCGCTCGCGCAGGGCCGCGCCGAGGATGTCGCCCAGCGAAGCGCCGGAGTCCGACGAGCCGAACTGCTCGATGGCTTCCTTTTCTTCGGCCATTTCCAGCGACTTGATCGACATCGAGACGCGGCGCGCGGCCTTGTCCAGATTGACGATCTGAGCGTCGACGCGGTCACCCACGGCGAAGCGCTCGGGGCGCTGTTCCTGACGATCGCGCGACAGGTCCGACTTGCGGATGAAGGCGGTCATCACGGCGTCGTCCTCGCCGAAGCGCACTTCGATGCCGCCGGTGGTGACTTCCGTCACCGTCACGGTCACCGTCTGGCCCTTGCGGTAGGTGTCGCCCGACAGCGGGTCGCCGCCGAGTTGCTTGATGCCCAGGCTGATGCGTTCCTTCTCGACGTCGACGTCGAGAACCTTCGCCTTGACCATGTCGCCCTTCTTGTAGCGGGCCATGGCTTCCTCGCCGGCGACGCTCCAGTCGATGTCCGACAGGTGCACCATGCCGTCGATGTCGTTGTCGAGGCCGATGAACAGACCGAATTCGGTCGCGTTCTTGACTTCGCCTTCGACAGTCGAACCGACTGGATGGGTTTCCAGGAAGGAATCCCAAGGGTTGGGCATGGCCTGCTTCAGGCCGAGGCTGACGCGGCGCTTGGACGGATCGACGTCCAGCACGACCACGTCGACTTCTTGCGAGGTCGAGACGATCTTGCCGGGGTGGACGTTCTTCTTGGTCCAGGACATTTCCGAGACGTGCACCAGGCCTTCGACGCCGGCTTCCAGCTCCACGAAGGCGCCGTAGTCGGTGATGTTGGTGATGCGGCCCGTGAACTTGGCGCCGACCGGGTACTTCGCTTCCACGCCGTCCCACGGATCGGACTGCAGCTGCTTCATGCCGAGGCTGATGCGCTGGGTGTCCGGGTTGATCTTGACGATCTGGACCTTCACCGTGTCGCCGACCGCGAGCACTTGGCTCGGGTGGTTGACGCGCTTCCAGCTCATGTCGGTGACGTGCAGCAGGCCGTCGATGCCGCCGAGGTCCACGAACGCGCCGTAGTCGGTGATGTTCTTGACCACGCCTTCGCGGATTTCACCCTCTTGCAGCTGCGACACCAGTTCGGTGCGCTGCTCGGCGCGGGCTTCTTCCAGGATGGCGCGACGCGAGACGACGATGTTGCCGCGCGGACGGTCCATCTTGAGGATGGCGAAGGGCTGTTCCTTGCCCATCAGCGGGCCGACGTCGCGCACCGGGCGGATGTCGACCTGCGAACCGGGCAGGAAGGCCGAGGCGCCGCCGAGGTCGACGGTGAAGCC
>JAQGIN010000195.1 GCA_028291125.1 Caulobacter sp. | reverse complement strand
CGCTCGTCGTCGATCGGCGGGCCGGCGTCGGCGGTCTCGTGCAGACGGCTGACGGCGGGCAGCGGCTGACCGCGGCGGATCTTGCCGGTCAGCCGGCCCCAGCCCAGCGGACTCCAGACCATGGCTCCGACGCCCTGGTCGATCCCCAGCGGCATCAGCTCCCACTCGTAGTCGCGGCCGGCCAGCGAGTAATAGGCCTGGTGGGCGACATAGCGCGGCCAGCCGTGGCGGTCGGCGGCGGCCAGCGACTTCATCAGCTGCCAACCGGAGAAGTTGGAGGCCCCGACATAGAGCACCTTGCCGGCCCGGACGAGGTCGTCGAGGGCCGACAGCGTCTCCTCCACCGGGGTGAAGGCGTCGAAGGCGTGCAGTTGCAACAGGTCGATGCGGTCGGTGCGCAGGCGCTTCAGCGCCGCCTCGACCCCGCGCACCAGCCGCAGGCGCGAGGTCCCGGCGTCGAGCGGGCCGTCGCCGGCCGGCAGGCCGAGCTTGGTCGAGATCAGCGCCTCGTCGCGACGGCCCTGCAGGGCCTCGCCGAGGATGCTCTCCGAGGCGCCGCTGGAATAGACGTCGGCGGTGTCGAACAGGGTGACGCCGGCCTCCAGGCAGATGTCGATCAGGCGCTTGGCCTCGGCGACGTCGGTATCGCCCCAGGCGCTGAACAGCGGGCCCTGGCCGCCGAAGGTGCCGGCTCCGAAGCTGAGGGCGGGGACCTTGAGGCCCGAGGCGCCCAATTGTCTGTAGTCCATGGTCGGATCTCCTAGCGAGCGAGGGCGGCGATCGTACGCCGCTCGAGGGTGAGGCTGAAGGCGGCCAGGGCCAGGGCCGACAGCGGCACGGCGGCGGCGATCAGCGGTACGGCCGACAGGCCGGGGCCGTGGGCGATCACCGCCCCGCCCAGCCAGGCCCCGAAGGCGTTGCCGAGGTTGAAGGCGGCGATGTTGAGGCTGGAGGCCAGGCCCTGCCCGGCTCCGCCGGCCTGCTGCAGCACCCGCATCTGCAGCGGGGCGACGGTGGCGAAGGCGGCGGCGCCGAGCAGGAAGGCGGCGAGCACGGCCCCGATGCGGTCGTGGAAGGCGAAGCCGGCCGCGATCATCACCGCCGTCAGCAGGGCCAGGGTGCCCAGCAGGGCCGGCGACAAGCTGCGGTCGGCCCAGCGGCCGCCGACCAGGTTGCCGACCACCAGGCCGGCCCCGAACACCAGCAGGATCGGCGACACCGCTTCCTTCGTATAGCCGGCCAGCTCGACCAGGATCGGCTGGATATAGGTGAACACCGCGAACACCCCGCCGAAACCCAGCACCGTGATCAGCAGGCCCATCAGCACCTGCGGCCGGGCCAGCACCGCCAGCTCTTCCGACAGCGGGCCGAGCGCGGCCTGGTCCTGGGCGCGGGGCACGAACACCGCCAACACCGCCAGGGCGACGAGGCCGACGCCGGTCACCGCCCAGAAGGTGGCGCGCCAGCCAAACGCCAGGCCCAGCCAGGCGCCGAACGGCACGCCGAGCAAGGTGGCGATGGTCAGGCCGGTGAACATCACGGCGATGGCCGAGGCCTTGCGCTGCGGGGCCACCAGGCTGACCGCCACCAGCGAGCCGACCCCGAAGAAGGTCCCGTGCGCCAAGGCGGTGACCACCCGGGCGGCCATCAGCAGGCCGTAGCTGGGGGCCAGGGCGCAGGCCAGGTTGCCCAGGGTGAAGATCGCCATCAGCACCAGCAGGGTGGTCTTGCGCGGCAGGCGGCGGGTGGCCAGGGTCAGGATCGGCGCGCCGACGAACACGCCGAGCGCATAGCCGGTCATCAGCAGGCCGGCGGCGGGCACCGAGACGTGCAGGTCGGCGGCGACCTGCATCAACAGGCCCATGATGACGAATTCGGTGACGCCGATCCCGAAGGCGCCAACGGTCAGGGCGTAGAGGGCGATGGGCATGGAGGCTCCGGTCGATGACGAGCGACGGAGATGGAGCCTGGGCGATCTATGAACTAGACTGCCTAGAGGACATGGATCTGTGAGTTGAAGTCATCATGGCGCGGATGGAGGTCAATCGCTCGGGCGAGATGGAGGTGTTCGTGCGGGCCGTGGAGCTGGGCGGCTTCTCGCCGGCGGCGCGGGCCCTGCGCATGACCCCGTCGGCGGTCAGCAAGCTGGTCGCCCGGCTGGAGGCGCGGCTGGGAACCCGGCTGATCAATCGCTCGACCCGCAAGCTGCAGCTGACCGCCGAGGGCGAGGCCTTCCACGCGCGGGCCCTGCGGGTGCTGGCCGATCTCGACGAGGCCGAGCGGGCGGCCGCCGCCGGCTCGGTTCCGCGCGGCCGGGTGCGGGTCAATTCCAGCGTGCCGTTCGGCCTGCACCACCTGCTGCCGCTGGTGCCGCGCTTCACCGAGCGCCATCCCGAGGTCAGCCTCGACATCGTGCTCAACGACCAGGTCATCGACCTGATGGACCAGCGGGCCGATGTCGCCATCCGGGTCGGGCCGATGCGCGCCTCGCAATTGATGGCCCGCAAGCTGGGCGACAGTCCGATGGCCGTGGTCGCCGCCCCCGCCTATCTGGCCCGGCGCGGCACGCCGGCCACGCCTGACGACCTGGCCGGCCACAACTGCGTCGGATTCAACTTCGCCCGCCATTGCGACGAGTGGCCGTTCGCCGTCGACGGCCGCCGGCTGTCGCTGCCGGCCCACGGCGACGTGGCGGTCGGCGACGGCGAGAGCTCGCGCCGCCTGGTCCTGGCCGGCCAGGGCGTGGCGCGGCTGTCGCTGTTCCACATCGGCCCCGACCTGGCGGCCGGACGGCTGGTGCGGGTGCTGGAGGCCTATAATCCCGGCGACGTCGAGGCGATCCACGCCGTCTATGTCGGCCATGGCGGCCGCCTGCCGGCCCGGGTGCGGGCCTTCATCGACTTCCTGGTCGAGACCGTCGATCTCGACCATCCGCCGGGAGCCGATTGACTAACCCATAACTCAAGAGTTATGGGTTTCACATGCAGACCGCGTCCGACACCCTGTTCAAGACCCTCGCCGATCCGACCCGCCGGGCGATCTTCGAGCGGCTGGCCCGCGACGGCGAGCAGACGGTGCACGCCCTGACCGACCAGGCGGGCGTCTCGCAACCGGCGGTGTCCAAGCATCTGAGCGCCCTCAAGCTGGCCGGCCTGGTCCGCGACCGACGCGAGGGCCGCGAAACCCACTACAGCGCCGAGCCCCGCGCCCTGGCCCCGCTGATCGACTGGACGAGCCGGATGACCGGGTTCTGGCAAGGCCGGTTCGACGACCTCGAAGACTTGCTGAAAAGGATGGACCAATGACCAGCACCGCGACCGAAACGCGCTCCGTCGTGGTTGAGCGGGAGATCCCTCATCCGCCGGAAAAGCTCTGGCGCGCGCTCACCCAACCCCACCTGATCGAGGCGTGGCTGATGAAGAACGACTTCCAGCCGGTCGTGGGCCATCACTTCAATCTTCGCGGCGACTGGGGCGGCGTGCTGGACTGCGAGGTCCTCGCCCTCGAGCCGAACACGACGCTGTCCTACACCTGGAATTTCACCCACGACGACGCGGCCTACGATCTGAGGAGCGTGGTGACCTTCACGCTCACCCCGACATCCACGGGCACGCACCTGCGCATGGAGCAGTCGGGCTTCCGGCCAGATCAGAAGCAGGCCTATGGCGGCGCCAACAGCGGGTGGCGGCAGTTCTTCGCCAACCTGGAGCAGGTTCTGGCGCGGGCGGACTCCCAATGACCTGGAACACGTGGGTTCGGCGGATCCACCGCTGGCTGTCCATCACCTTCACGGTGGGGGTCATCGTCTACATCGTCGTCATGACGCGGGGACAGCCCGCCGCCTGGGTAGGGCTTTTGGCGCTGATCCCGCTTATCCTGCTCCTGCTCACCGGCTTGTATTTGTTCGTGCTGCCGTACGTCGCCAAGCCGCGCGGCGGGCCAGGCGCCGGCCGATAGGAGGAGCCATGGCCAAGGACCCCGCCGCCAACCCGGCCCTGCTCTCGGGGGGCAACCCCCAGATCGCCAAGGGGGATGGCGACGCCCCCGTCCAAGCCTACATCGCGGCCATGCCGGGCTGGAAAAGCGACGTCGGCCGCCGCCTCGACGCGCTCATCGCGGGCGCCGTCCCCGGCGTCCGCAAGGCCGTCAAATGGAACTCGCCCTTCTATGGCGTCGAGGGCCAGGGCTGGTTCCTCAGTTTTCATTGCTTCACGAAGTCCATCAAGGTGGCCTTCTTCCACGGCGCGTCGCTGCGCCCCCTCCCGCCCGGCGAGTCCAAGCAAAAGAACGTGCGCTATCTCGACATCCACGAGGACGACCCGCTCGACGACGTTCAGCTCGCCGACTGGGTGAAGCAAGCTAGCCAATGGCCCGGCGAACGCCCGTGAGCGGCCAGAGCGAGGAACGACGATCATGAAGAAGACCGACGGCGGCGCGACGGAAGGAACGGGAGGCGACTCTCCCTCTCAGCTGATCGACGCGAAGATCGAGGCCTTGGGCGATTGGCGGGGCGAGACGCTCGCTCGGATCCGCGCGCTCATCAGGCAGGCCGACCCCGAGGTGGTCGAGGAGCTGAAGTGGCGAGGGGTTCCGGTGTGGTCGCACGCCGGAATCATCACCACGGGCGAGACCTACAAGACCGCCGTGAAGATGACCTTCGCCAGGGGCGCCGCCTTGACGGACCCGTCGGGCCTCTTCAACTCCAGCCTCGACGGCGGCGTCCGGCGCGCCATCGATTTCCGCGAGGGCGACAAGATCGATGACGAGGCGTTGAAGGCGCTGATCCGCGCCGCCGTGGCGCTGAACACGTCCGGGAAGCGACCAAGGAGCGCTTGAGGCGCCCGCCGCCCCGGTCGCTGGATCAAGGCTGGCGCTAGCGCGTTGGAAAATCCTGCCACACCGCCGTCGGCGGACCGAGTCAGGGAGATCCGCGCCCATGAGCCCACCGCTCAATCCGCCGACCGTCACCGGCTCCGGCCGTCGGGAACTGCCGGCCTATGTCGCCAACGGCCTGATCGGCCTACGAGTGCGGGATACGCCGTTGACGTCGGGCATGGCCCTGATCAGCGGCTATACCGGCGAACATCACGAGCGCCAGATCGAGGCCGCCGCCGTCGCGCCCTACCCGGTCGCCGGCGACCTGGCCCTCGACGGGGTTTGGCTGTCCGACCTGCCCCATCAGATCGACGCGCTGGAGCAGGCCTATGACTTTTTCACCGGCGAGCTGACCACCCGCTTCACCTTCGCCGCGGCCGGACGGGTCGCCCGCGTCGAGGTGATCACCTTCTGCAGCCGTCGCGATCCCACCCTGGTCTGCCAGGAGATCGCCGTCACCGTCGACAAGGCCTGCGACCTGGGCCTGCGGGCCATCGTCGACGCCAGCGGCTGCGACGGCCGGGCGCTGAAGCACGCCCGCGCCACCCCGGGCGAGGCCGAGCCGGCCACCGACGGCTCCCTGCTGTGGGAATCGGCGGGCGGCCTGTCGACCTGCGGCGTCGCCACCGTCACCGAACTGCTGGGGGCCGGCGACCAGGAGCCGGCGCGGCCGCCGCTGCGCGACCACCGGCTGGTCACCGAATATCGCCTTCGCGCCCGAGCCGGCCGCGCGGTGCGGCTGCGCCAGATCGCCAGCCTGATCCCTCAGATCATGCACGACCTGCCCGACCAGCAGGCCGTCCGGCTGGCGGCCAAGGCCCGCGCCGACGGCTTCGACAAGATCCGCGCCGAGAACCGCGCGGCCTGGGACGAACTGTGGAAGGGACGGATCCGGCTGCAAGGCGCCGGCGCGCGCTGGCAGGGCCTGACCGACGCCGCCTTCTTCTATCTGAACACCTCGGCCCACGCCTCGTCGCCGGCCTCGACCTCGATCTTCGGCTTGGCCACCTGGCACGACTATCACTACTATTTCGGCCATGTGATGTGGGACATCGAGGCCTTCGCCGTCCCGCCGCTCAGCGTGCTGCAGCCGCAAGCGGCGCGAGCCCTGCTCGACTACCGGTCGGCGCATCTCGACGGCGCCGCCCGCAACGCCCAGCTGATGGGGCGCCGCGGCCTGCAGTTTCCGTGGGAGAGCGCGCCGCGCAGCGGTCAGGAAGCCGCGCCGATGCCGGGGACCGCCGCCTGGCACGAGGACCACGTCTCGCTCGACGTCGCCCGCGCCTTCAGCCTGCACGGCGACGTCACCGGCGACGCCGAATTCGTCCGCACCCAAGTCTGGCCGGTGCTGTCGGGCGTCTGCGAATGGCTCACCACCCGTGTGACCAAGACCCGGCGCGGCTACGCCATCGCCGAGTCGATGGGCATCGCCGAGCGCGAGCAGCCGGTCGACAACGCCGCCTTCACCAATATGGGCGCGGTGGTAGTGCTGCGGGCGACGATCGCCCTGGCCGAGCGCCTGGGCCTGGCCGCCGATCCGCTGTGGTCGAGGATCGCCGACGGCATGGCCATCCCTCGCCGTGGCAAGGCCGTCGTCTCGCATGACGACTATCGGACCAACGAGGAGAAGGGCGCGACGCCCGATCCGCTGATGGGGATCTTCCCGTTCGGCTTTCCGCTCGAGCCCGATGTGGAACAGGCGACCCTGGCGCTCTATCTGGAACAGGCCCAGGCCTATATCGGCAGCCCGATGCTGTCGGCCCTCTACGGCGTCTGGGCGGCGCGCGCCGGCGACCGCGGCCTGGCGCTGAAACTGCTCGAGGACGGCTACGGCCAGTTCTGCGTCGGCCGGTTCCTGCAGACCCTGGAATACCGCGCCGACCGCTTTCCCGAACAGCCACGAGCCGGGCCGTTCTTCGCCAATATCGGCGGCTTCCTCACCGGCCTGATCTTCGGCTTCACCGGCCTCGAGCCCGGGCCCGGCGCGCCGCAGACCTGGATCAAGCGGCCCGTCGTCCTGCCGGCCGGCTGGACGGCGATCGAGATCGACCGTCTCTGGATCCGTGGCCAGCCGGTGCGCTTGAGCGCTCGGCACGGGCGCCGCGCCGAGCTCACGCCGCTCTAAACGGCGCGGTGGGCGCCGGCCGCCGTCAGTTCGCGCCGACGGCCCAGGTGATGGCGGGCGTCGAGCGCGGTTCGGCGCGCGGACGCAGCAGCGTCATGGCGGCCGCCCCGGCCGCCACCAGCAGGGCGGCGACGCCGCCGGCGATGACCCAGGTTCCGCTGGCGTCCAGCAGCGCCAAACCCTTGGCCGCCAGATAGCCCGGGGCCAGCAGCACCGCCACCCAGACCACGGCCGAGACCAGATTGGCCGCCTGGAAGGTGACGTGGCGCATCTGCAGCATGCCGGCCATCAGCGGCACGAAGGCGCGCAGCGGGCCGAAGAACCGGCCGATGAAGATCGAGGCGACGCCGAACCGGCGCGAGAACAGCCGCGTGCGGGCGATGACCCGGCGATGCTTGCGAAAGGCCGGGCGGCGCAGGGTCTTGGCGCCCAGACGCCGGCCCAGGGCATAGGAGACCGCGTCGCCGACCGCCGCGCCGCCGGCGCACCACAGCAGCACCGACACCGGATCCAGAACGCCGCTGGCGATCAGCCCGCCGGCCAGCAGCATCAGGGCCGTGGCCGGCACGAAGGCACCGATCAGCACGAGCGATTCCAGCAAGGTGACGGCGCCCAGCAGGACCCCCGCCCAGGCGTGGTGTTCGGAGACGAAAAGCGATGCGGATTGCAGAAAGGCGGTCATGGGGTCCTCGTTGACCCCCACATATGAACGCCGCCTGACAGTTGCGAGACCGATCGGTATCATTTCTCGCAAAAGCACAGACTGTGGCCTGGCGGCAACGGTTGTTTCCGCCTCATGGCTGCGCCAAGTCCAGGCTCCCGCACGTTGTTGTTGAACCCGCGTCCCGACCACGCTTGTGTAGGGGCCTCCGCCCTCCCCCAGCCTGGAGACCCAAGCATGAAGATCGTCAGAACCGGTTCGGCCGCCTGGAGCGGCGGCATCAAGGATGGCAAGGGCTCGATCTCGACCGAGAGCGGCGCCCTGCAGGACTATCCCTATGGCTTCTCCAGCCGCTTCGAGGGCCAGCCCGGCTCCAATCCCGAGGAGCTGATCGGCGCGGCTCACGCGGCCTGCTTCACCATGGCCCTGTCGCTGATCCTCGGCGAGGCCGGCCTGCGCGCCGACCACATGGACACCTCGGCCAAGGTCAGCCTGGAGCAGGTCGAGGGCGGCTACGCGATCACCGCCGTCCACCTGACCCTGAAGGCCAAGGTGCCCGGCGCCGACCAGGCGACCTTCGAGACCCTGACCGCCGCCGCCAAGTCCGGCTGCCCGGTGTCCAAGCTGCTGAAGGCCGAGATCACCTTGGACGCGAGCCTGGTCGAATAGAAACGCTTTCCGCGCCCCAGGCCCGGCGGATCGCCCTGGCCGCCCAGGGCTTCGCCGACCGACGCCCGGCCGTCCCGACGCGCCGCCGCCTGCTGGCGATGATCGAGCGGCTGGGCGTGGTGCAGATCGACTCGGTCAATGTGCTCAGCCGCGCCCACTACCTGCCGCTGTTCTCGCGGCTGGGCGCCTATCCGCGCGCCCTGCTGGAGGACCTGGCCTGGGGCAAGAAGCCGGCCCTGTTCGAGTATTGGGGCCACGAGGCCTCGCTGATGCCGCTGGCCACCCAGCCGCTGCTGCGTTGGCGCATGGACGACGCGCGCGACGGCGTCGGGGTGTGGAAGGGGGTGGCGGCCTTCCTGCGCAGCCACGAGGACTTCATCGACGGGGCGCTGGCCGAGATCGCCGCGCGCGGCCCCCTGCCCGCCTCCGAGCTCCAATTGGGCGAACGCGGCGAAGGCGGCTGGTGGGGCTGGAGCGAGGGCAAGCGGGCGCTGGAATGCCTGTTCTGGACCGGCCGCCTGACCACCGCCCATCGCCGCCAGACCTTCGAGCGGGTCTATGGCTTGCCGGAACGCGTGCTGCCCAAGGCGGTGATCGCGACGCCCACCCCCAGCCGGCGCGAGGCGCAGAAGGCCCTGGTGCTGACCTCGGCCCGGGCCCTGGGCGTGGCGACCGAGCGCGACCTGCGCGACTATTTCCGCCTCGGCCCCGCCGACGCCCGCGCCGCCATCGCCGAACTGGTCGAGGCCGGATCGCTTCAGCCCGTGACCGTGCGCGGCTGGGATCAGCCGGCCTTCCTGGATCCGCGGGCGCGCCGCCCCCGCAAGGTCACCGCCCACGCCCTGCTGTCGCCGTTCGACAATCTGATCTGGTTTCGCGAACGGGCCGAGCGGGTGTTCGACGTGCGCATCCGGCTGGAGATCTACACCCCGGCCGCCAAGCGCGTGCACGGCTACTATGTGCTGCCGTTCCTGCAGGGCGAGGCGATCACCGCCCGAGTCGACCTGAAGGCCGACCGCAAGGCCGGGGTGCTGGTGGTCCAGGCCGCCCACGCCGAACCGGCGGCGAACGCCGACACGCCGGCCGCCCTGGCGGCCCAGCTCGGCGCGATGGCCGGCTGGCTGGGCCTGGCCTCGGTGCGGGTCGAGCCGCGCGGCGACCTGGCCAAGGCTCTGCGCGCCGCCCTAGCGTGAGCGCCGCGCCACGCGCGCCTTGCGCTTGCGCCACCAGATGACCACGCCGGTGACGCTGAGGGCGGCGACCACCAGGCCGGTGGCCGAGATCAGGATCCGGCCCGGCAGGCCCAGGATGCGTCCGGAATGCAGCGGGAACTGCGCCTGCACGAAGATGTCGGCCGCGGCGCCGACCCAGGGCTGGCGCTGGCCGACCAGTTGGCCGGTGCGGCCGTCGTAATAGAGATAGGGCGGCCCCACCCCGGCGGCGCCATGGTCGCCGCCCGGGTCATGGAAGGCCACGCCATAGATCCCGTATTCGGGTGAGTAGAACACCCCGCCGGCCGGCGCCCGCCAGCCGCGCCGACGCGCCTCGGCCGCCGCCGTCGCCAACACCTGATCGTAGGTCTTCAGCGCCTGGATCGGCGAATTGCGGTCGGCCGGCTTGCGCAGGTCGAAGGGGCCGGGGGTCACCTGGGAGACCCGCGACATCACCGGATAGAACACCTCGCTGTAGAGGTTGAGCGAGAAGGCGGTGAAGGCCACCGTGAACAGCACGCCCCACAGCCACAGGCCGAACGCCCGATGGATGTCGAAATTGATCCGGTAGGCGCTGGCCGAGGTCTTGATCAGCCAGGCCGGCTTCCACCGGCTCCAGAACCCGCGGCCGGCCTTCTGGGCGACGGCCGATCGCACCGGCAGGGTCAGGTAGAAGCCGATGAAGCAGTCCAGCGTCCACAGCACGGCGACGACGCCGAGCAGCCAGACGCCCCAGCGATCGATCCCCCACATGGCTGGAATGTGCAGGCTGTAGTGCAGCACATAGAGGAAGGAGACGAAGGTCTCGGCGGTGATCGGCCAGACGGCGCCCCAGTTCCTGCGTCCCTGTTCGAGCCCGGTCGCTGGATCGACGAACACCTGGTTGTAGCCGGGCTCGAACAGCTTGCCGGTCTTCGGGTCGCGCCGCCCTTCGACGCTGAAGCCCAAGGTCCCGCCGGGCTCGGCGTGGAGCGGGACATAGGTGACCTGCACGCGGGGATCCCGCGCCTCGATCCGTCGCGCCAGATCCAGCGCCGGCAGGGCCGGCCCCTTGCCCTGGGCGTACATCAGGTGCGGGTTGAGCAGGTCGTCGAGCTCGTGATCCCAGGAAATCACCGCGCCGGTCACCCCCGAGATGAACAGGAAACCGGCGATGAACAGGCCGACCCACCGGTGGACGAAGCCCAGGGCCGGGCTGGGCCAGGCCCGGCGCGCGCGCGTTCGCGTTCGCGTTCGCGGGAGGAACCCGGCCATGTCTAGAAAGTGTAGCCCAGCCGCACGGCCACGCTGCGCGGCGCGGCGTAGTAGGACTGGTTCCACATCAGGCTGGTGAGATAGGTCTCGTCGAAGAGGTTCTTGACGTTGACCGTGGCCCGGACCTGGTCGGTGAGATCGACCCCGGCCATCAGGTCGACGACCGCGTAGGCCTTCTGCCGGATCCGCACTAGGTCCTGCATCGAGAGGTCGTCCTGCCAGCGCAGGGCCGCGCCCAGCTTCAGGTCGCGCAATCTCGGGAAGGCGTAGGTGGTGGTCAGCTTCAGGGTCTTGCGCGGCAGATAGGTGCGAACGTCGGCGCCGGCCGCGGTCTCG
>JAQGIN010000045.1 GCA_028291125.1 Caulobacter sp. | reverse complement strand
GTCCGGTCGCCGTCGCGGCCGGTCACCGACAGCAGCTCCAGCGTGCGGGCGGTGGCCCGCGCCAGTTCCTTGACCAGCACCTCGCCGGCCGTGGTCTTGACCACGATCCGGTCGCCCCGCCGGGGCTCGATGGCCGGCGACACCAGCAGGCGGTCGCCGTCGCGATAGACCGGGGCCAGGGCCTCGCCGGTGATCTCCAGCGCATAGACGCCGTCGTCGCCCAGGCCGGGAAAGGCGATCTCGTCCCACCCCGCCCCGGCCGGATAGCCGGCCTCGTCGAAGAAGCCGGCGTCGGCGGCCTGGGCGAAGCCGATCAGCGGCACGCCGCGCGGATTGGACGGCCGCACCCGCTCGGTGAGGGCGGCGAATTCCGAAAACCCCACCCCGGTCGCCTCCAGCACCTTGGCCAGGCTTTCGGTCGACGGCCAGCGCGGCCGCGCGTCGGCGTCGCTCGAGGTCCGCTTGGAGCGGTTGAAGCTGGTCGGATCCAGGCCGGCCATCTTGGCCATGGCCGACGGGCTCATGTCGAAGCGCTTGGCCAGGGCGTCGATCGCCGTCCAGATCTCGGTGTGGGAGAGCGCCGCCATGGTGGGATCCAGGATCTCGAATGGCAGGAAAATAAGCCCCGACTCTAGGAATGTAAACCTAGGCGTCGTGCTTTCAGTTGACGTTTACGTAAGCGTTGACCTTCCGTAGGGGCGGATATATCGTGATCGTCGATAACCAAGCGGCCCGGCCGCAGAAGCCGGGTCTTCCCAGGGAGGGTTCCGATGTTGGCCGATCTTCGCCGCCCAGAGCGTACGTTCACCATCCGCCAGCTGTGCAACGAGTTCAAAGCCACACCGCGGGCGCTGCGCTTCTACGAGGACAAGGGCCTGCTGGCCCCGGCCCGCGAGGGCCTCAACCGCGTCTATTCCCACAAGGACCGCGTCCGGCTGCAGCTGATCCTGCGTGGCAAGCGCGTGGGCCTGTCGCTGTCGGAAATCCGCGAACTGCTCGACCTCTATGACGAGAACGACGACGGCGCCGCCCAGATGGCCCGCTCGTTGAAGAAGTTCCGCGAACGCGCCGCCGCCCTCGAGCAGCAGCGCGAGGACATCGACGGGGCCCTGATCGAGTTGCACGAGGCCTGCGCCCGGCTCGAACGCCGCCTGACCGAGATCCGCCCCGACCTGCTGCCGCGCGCCGCCGACTACGACCAGGTGCTGCGCGCCCGGCTGGACGGTCACGCGGACGCCGTCATCGGCAAATAAGACCCATCTGTCCCGGTGATGGTGTGGGCGTTGGTCGACGCGCCCGCCGATCCGGCCCTTGTTCCCGACCTTAAGCAGGACCTGCTCATGACCTATCAGCCGCCCGTCCGCGATCACGTCTTCCTGCTGCGCGACGTGCTCGACATCGATCAGCACGGTCAGTTGCCGGCCTTCGCCGACGCCTCGTTCGATCTGGTCGAGCAGATCCTCGAGGGCGCGGCCAAGTTCACCGGCGAGGTGCTGGCCCCGCTCAACGGCGTCGGCGACAAGCACGGCTGCGTGTGGAATCCGGACAACAGCGTCACCACCCCGCCCGGCTTCAAGGACGCCTACAAGCAGCTGTGCGACGGCGGCTGGACCGGGCTGGGCTCGGACCCCGCCTATGGCGGCCAGGGCCTGCCGTTCGTGGTCGGTCTGGCGTTCAGCGAGATGAGCTCGTCGGCCAACATGGCCTTCTCGATGTATCCGGGCCTGGCCCACGGCGCCTATTCGGCCATCCACTACGGCGGCAGCGACGTCCAGAAGGACACCTATCTGCCGAAGATGGTCAGCGGCGAATGGACCGGCACCATGAACCTGACCGAGCCGCATTGCGGCACCGATCTGGGCCTGCTGCGCACCAAGGCCGTCCCCAACGGCGACGGGACCTACAAGATCAGCGGCCAGAAGATCTGGATCTCGGCCGGCGAACACGACATGGCCGACAACATCGTCCACCTGGTCCTAGCCCGCATCGAGGGCGCGCCGGCCGGGGTCAAGGGCATCAGCCTGTTCATCGTCCCCAAGTTCCTGCCCAAGGCCGACGGCTCGGTCGGCGAGCGCAACACCGGCGTGCAGTGCGTGGGCCTGGAAGAGAAGATGGGCATCCACGGCAACGCCACCTGCGTCATGCAATATGACGACGCCCAGGGCTGGCTGATCGGTGAGGAGAATTCCGGCCTCAAGCTGATGTTCGTGATGATGAACGAGGCCCGGCTGGGGGTCGGCCTGCAGGGCGTCGCCCAGGCCGAGGCCGCCTACCAGGCCGCCGCCGCCTTCGCCAAGGACCGCCTGCAGGGCCGCTCGCTGACCGGCCCCAAGAACCCCGACGGCCCGGCCGACCCGATCATCGTCCACCCCGACGTGCGCCGCATGCTGCTGGAGTCCAAGGCCCTGATCGAGGGCGGCCGCGCCTTCCTGTTCTGGACCGCCCTGCACGGCGACCTGGCCCACGGCCACCCGGACGAGGCGGTGCGGGCCAAGGCCGAGGACTATATGGGCCTGATGACCCCGGTGCTGAAAGGCTACCTCACCGACAAGGGCTTCAAGGTCTGTTCCGACGCCATGCAGGTGCACGGCGGCAGCGGCTTCACCGAGCACTTCCCCGCCAGCCAGTACCTGCGCGACGTCCGCATCGCCCTGATCTACGAGGGCACCAACGGCATCCAGGCCCTGGACCTGGTCGGCCGCAAGCTGGCCGCCAAGGGCGGCCGGGCGGTGATGAGCTTCTTCCAGGAGCTCGACCAGTTCGTCGGCGAAAACGACGGCGACGAGGCCCTGAAGCCGTTCATCGAGGCCCTGGCGGCGGTCAAGGCCCAGCTGCAGGACGGCACGATGTGGCTGATGCAGAACGGCCTGCAGAACCCCGACAACGCCGGGGCCGCCTCGACCGATTACATGCACCTCTTCGGCCTGACCGGCCTGGCCTATATGTGGGCGCTGATGGCCAAGGCGGCCAACGCCAAGATCGCGGCCGGCGACAGCGACCCGTTCTATGGCGCCAAGCTGGTCACCGGCCGCTATTTCATCGAACGGGTCTTGCCCGACGCCGGCGCGCATCTGGCCAAGCTGAAGACCGGCTCGGCGACCCTGATGGCGCTGCCCGCGGAGGCCTTCTGATCATGGACAAGCGCTGAAACACCGATCGCGAGGACACCAGGATGATGATGATCGACGCTCCCCCCTCGGAGGCCCGCGCGGCCGTCGTCTGCGTGCGCGCCAGCGGCCCGCGCGCCCTGATCTTTTCCGGCAAGCTGGTCGGCAAGCGACCGGGCTCCCAGCCGGCCGGCGCGTTCGAACTGCCGCTGCGGGCCAAGGTCGAACAGTGCAACAACCTGCTGCGCTCAAAGGTGGCCGACTGGTCGCTGTCGGTGACCACGCCGGGCTTCACCGCCTGCCACCTGCCGGCCCCCGAGTTCGGCTACCGCGTCACCTACGCCGCCAAGGCCACGGCCCGGGGGCTGAGCTGCACGCCGGCCGGGCGGTCCGCGATCGGGGCCTGGAAATAATGTCGATCCACACCGCCACCGTCGACTGGCGCCTGCAGGCCGGCGAGGATTTCGCCAAGGGCCGCTACAGCCGCGCCCACACGCTGGCGTTCGACGGCGGCGTCACCGCCGTGGGCTCGTCTTCACCGTCGGTGGTGCCGCTGCCCTGGTCGGATCCGGCTGGCGTCGATCCCGAAGAGATGTTCGTGGCGGCCCTGTCGGCCTGCCACATGCTGACCTTCCTCGACCTGGCGCGCCGGGCCAAGTTCATGATCGCCCGCTACACCGACCCGGCCGAAGGTCAGATGGTCAAGGACGACCAGGGCCGATCCTGGATCGGCGTCGTCACCCTGCGGCCGAACATCGCCTTCGATGGCGCGGCCCCCGACGACGCCACCCTGACGGCCCTGCACGAGGCCGCCCACCACGCCTGTTTCATCGCCAACTCCGTCCGCACCGACGTGCGGGTCGAGCCGGCGTTCCCCCCACAGCCCGAACAATAGTCCTCGCAGGAAGGAGCCATCCCATGGCCGACGCTTACATCTATGATGCGGTGCGCACGCCGCGCGGCAAGGGCAAGAAGGACGGCTCGCTGCACGAGGTCACCGCCCTGTCCCTGGCCACCCAGGTGCTGGAGGCCCTGCGCGACCGCAACAACCTCGACACCGCCCTGGTCGACGACGTCGTGCTGGGCTGCGTGGCCCCGGTCGGCGAACAGGGCAGCGACATCGCCCGCACCGCCGTGCTCACCGCCGACTACGCCGAGAGCGTGGCCGGCGTGCAGATCAACCGCTTCTGCGCCTCGGGCCTGGAGGCGGTGAACATGGCCGCCGCCAAGGTCGCTTCCGGCGAGGCCGGCCTGGCCATCGGCGGCGGCGTCGAGAGCATGAGCCGGGTGCCGATGGGCAGCGACGGCGGCGCCTGGCCGACCGACCCGTCCAGCGCCTTCAAGACCTATTTCGCCCCGCAGGGCGTCAGCGCCGACCTGATCGCCACGCTGTACGGCTTCTCGCGCGACGACGTCGACGCCTATGCGGTGGAAAGCCAGAAGCGCGCCGCCGCCGCCTGGGCCGACGGTCGCTTCAAGAAATCGGTGATCGGGGTCAAGGACCAGCTGGGCCTGACCCTCCTCGACCACGACGAGACCGTGCGCGCCTCGACCACCATGCAGACCCTGGCCTCGCTGAGCGCCTCGTTCGTCGGCATGGGCGAGATGGCCTTCGACGCCGTGGTCCAGCAACGCTATCCGCAGGTGGAGAAGGTCAATCACGTCCACCACGCCGGCAACAGCTCGGGCATCGTCGACGGCGCCGCCGGGGTGCTGATCGGCACCAAGGAAATGGGCGAGAAGCTCGGTCTCAAGCCCCGGGCCCGCATCAAGGGCGGGGCCTCGATCGGTTCGGAGCCGTCGATCATGCTGACCGGCCCGTCGCTGGTCACCGAGAAGCTGCTCAAACGCCTGGGCATGGCGGTCAAGGACATCGACCTCTACGAACTGAACGAGGCCTTCGCCGCCGTGGTGCTGCGGATGATGCAGGCGCTCGACATCCCGCACGACAAGATGAACGTCAACGGCGGAGCCATCGCCATGGGCCACCCGCTGGGGGCCACCGGGGCGATGATCCTGGGCACCATGGTCGACGAGCTGGAGCGCTCCGACAAGGAGACCGCCCTGATCACCCTGTGCGTCGGCGCCGGCATGGGCACCGCCACCGTCATCGAACGCGTCTAGGAGAAAACACCATGGAAAACTTCAAGATCGAGGTCGATTCCGACGGCGTCGCCCTGGTCACCTTCGACGTGCCGGGCCGCAGCATGAACACCCTGACCGGGGCGGTGATCCGCGAGATCGGCGAGGTGGTCGAGCGCATCAAGACCGACGCCGCCATCAAGGGCGCGGTGATCACCTCGGGCAAGACCACCGGCTTCTGCGCCGGGGCCGACCTGGGCGAACTGGGCGGGGCCGAGGGCGGCCTCGGTGGCGGAGCGGGCGGCGGCGAGGCCGGCCTGCGCGCCGCCTTCGACCAGGGCTTCGCGCTCAACAAGGCCTTCCGCGCCCTGGAGACCTGCGGCAAGCCGGTGGCCGCCGCCATCAACGGCCTGGCCCTGGGCGGCGGGCTGGAGATCACCCTGGCCTGCCATTACCGCGTGGTCGCCGACCATCCGAAGATCCAGTTGGGCCTGCCGGAAGCCAAGGTCGGCCTGCTGCCCGGCGCCGGCGGCACCCAGCGCCTGCCGCGCCTGACCGGCGTCATGGCCGCCGCCCCCTATCTGCTCGAGGGCAAGTCGATGTCGCCGGCCGAGGCCCTGGGCCTGAAGGTGGTGCACGAGGTGGTCCCCGCCGACCAGGTGGTCGAGGCCGCCAAGACCTGGGTCAAGACCAAGGGCGACCCGGTCGCGCCCTGGGACAAGAAGGACTTCAAGCTGCCCGGCGGCGGGCCCTACACTCCCGGCGGCAGCCAGGTGTTCATCATGGGCAACGCCATGCTGCGCAAGCAGACCTATGGCAACTATCCGGCCCAGCTGAACCTGATGAAGGCGGTCTATGAGGGCGTGCAGGTGCCGATCGACGCCGCCCTGCGCATCGAGACCCGCTACTTCCTCAAGACCCTGATGACCCCCCAGGCCAAGGGCATGATCCGCACCCTGTTCCTCAGCTTGCAGGAACTGGGCAAGGGCTCGGGCCGGCCGGCCGGCTTTCCCGCCTATGACGTTAAGAAGGTCGCCGTGCTCGGGGCCGGGATGATGGGGGCCGGCATCGCCTATGTGCAGGCCCTGGCCGGCATCGAGACGGTGCTGATCGACCAGACCCAGGAGGCCGCCGACAAGGGCAAGGGCTACGCCAAGGCCCTGGTCGACAAGGCCGTCTCCCGCGGCAAGATGACCGCCGAGAAGGGCGAGGGCGTCCTGGCCCTGATCCACCCGACCACGGACTACGCCCAGGTCAAGGGCGCCGACCTGGTGGTCGAGGCGGTGTTCGAGAACCGCGAGGTCAAGGCCGGGGTCACCAAGCTGGCGGAGGCCGAGCTGGCCGAAACGGCGGTGTTCGGCTCCAACACCTCGACCTTGCCGATCACCGGCCTGGCCCAGGCCTCGATCCGTCCGGCCAATTTCATCGGCATCCACTTCT
>JAQGIN010000029.1 GCA_028291125.1 Caulobacter sp. | reverse complement strand
GCGCCCGACGCCTTTGCCTAAACGTCCGCGCCTCGCGCCAATCCGGTGGATGTGGAACGAGCCCAGGTGGCGGAATTGGTAGACGCGCTGGCTTCAGGTGCCAGTGGCCGAAAGGTCGTGGAGGTTCGAGTCCTCTCCTGGGCACCACCCCTTACCAGACCCTCTCGCGGGGATGGGGTGGCGCCAAGTTACCCAAGCGCATAGATATCGCCTTAACCGTGTCGCGCCCCCGCTTGGTGGCGCGCCCGATCCGTTGGGCCCTCGTCGCCCCGCGCCGACGCATGGAGACCTAAGACCCTTGGCCAGCTTCGTTCATGACGGCGACCTTCCGGACGGCGTGTTCGACGGCGTCGCCGCCGTCGCCATCGATTCGGAGACCATGGGCCTGAGGCTGCGCCGCGATCCGCTGTGCGTGGTGCAGCTGTCGTCCGGCGACGGCGACGCCCACGTGGTGCGGCTGTCGCGCCCCGACTACGACGCCCCCAACCTCAAGCGCCTGCTGACCGATCCGGCGGTGCTGAAGCTGTTCCACTTCGGCCGTTTCGACATCGCCATGTTCCTGCTGCATCTGGGGGTTACCACCACGCCCGTGTACTGCACCAAGATCGCCTCGAAGCTCGCCCGCACCTATACTGACCGCCACGGCCTCAAGGACGTGACGCGCGAACTGCTGGGCGTCGAGCTGTCCAAGGTGCAGCAGAGCTCCGACTGGGGCGCGGCGGCGCTGAGCCCCGACCAGGTGGCCTACGCCGCCTCCGACGTGCTGCACCTGCACGCCCTGCGCGCCAAGCTCGACGCCATGTTGGTCCGCGAGGGCCGCATGGCCCTGGCCCAGGCCGCCTTCGATTTTCTGCCCCACCGCGCCGCGCTCGACCTGGCCGGTTGGGAGGACGTCGACATCTTCGCCCATAGCTGAGCCCGCCCATGAGCCTGGCCGAGGTGTTCGACAGCGACCCTTTCTGCAGGGACCTCGGCCGGTGGCGGCGGCGGTCGCGGCTGATCCGCGTGCTGCGCCTGGTGCTGCCCGCCGCCATGGCGGTGATCCTGGCCGGCCTGATCGGCCAGGTGACTTGGCGCACGGTCACCGCCAAGGACCGCGCCCCGCAGGAGGCCAAGTCGCAGATCCGGCTGATCACCCCGCGCTTCTACGGTCAGTCCAGCGACGGCCGCAGCTTCATGATCGGGGCTCGGGCGGCGATCCGCGACGACAACGACCCCAAGCTGATCCATCTGGAGGAGCCGACCCTGACCCTGGGGCTCGGCGCCGCGGCCCCGACCCGAATCACCGCCAAGCGCGGCCGCTATCGCGAGGACGATCTGTCGTTGAGGCTGGAAGGCGACGTGCGGCTCGACGACGGCGGCGGTTATCGCTTCGCGTCCGACAAGGCCCAGGTCGACACCTGGACCGGTAACATCACGGGTCCGACCACCTTGCAGGGCGACGGGCCGAATGGGCAGGTGCAATCGGACACCTATTCCATATATGACAAGGGTGACCGTGTCGTGTTCAAGGGCAGGGTTCGCGCGCGTATGGATCGGGACTAATAGAGGATCGCGCGCCCCACGCGGCGGCGAGAATAGAGGAAGTCGGCGGATGAAGCTTTGGATGGGGGCGGCGATTGCGCTCTGCCTGGCGAGCGCGGCGAACGCGCAGGCGACGCATGATTCGCGCGCGCCCGTCGACATGGCCGGCGACGAGAGCGAAGTCATCACCAGCCAGTGCAAGACCATCTGGCGCGGCAATGTCGAGGTCCTGCAGGACACCTCGCGGCTACGCGCCGCCCAGGTCACCGTCTACAACAAGCGCAAGTCCCCGGCCCAGGCCGGCGCCAACAGCGGTTGCGGCGAGGTCGACCGCATGGAGGCGGAGGGCCAGGTGTTCTTCGTCACCCCGACCCAGACCGTGCGCGGCGACCACGCCGTCTACGACTATGACGCCGACACCATCGTCGTCACCGGCGACGTCGTGGCCCTGCAGGGCAAGGACGTGGCCCGCGGCGAACGCATGACCATCAAGGTGGCGACCAACGACGTGCGCATGGAGTCGGGCGCCAAGAGCCGGGGCAAGCCCGGCCGGGTGCGGGCCGTGCTCTATCCCAACGAAGACAAGAAACCCGCTTCGGCGAAGCCCTAAGGCCCGAGACGATGCAACTGCAACCCCTGGGCGGCCTGACGGGCCGCGAAGCCGACGGCTTGTTCGTCGACGGGATCGGCAAGTCGTTCGGGGCCCGCCCGGTGGTCAAGAGCGTGTCGCTGCGCCTCAACCGCGGCGAGGTCGCCGGCCTGCTCGGCCCCAACGGGGCCGGCAAGACCACCTGCTTCTACATGATCACCGGCCTGGTCGCCCCCGACTACGGCTCGATCTATCTGGACGGCGAGAACGTCACCGCCCAGCCGATGTACCAGCGGGCCCGGCTCGGCGTCGGCTATCTGCCGCAGGAAGCCTCGATCTTCCGCGGCATGACCGTCGAGCAGAACGTCATGGCCGTGGTCGAGATGCGCGACACCAATCCGCGCAGCGCCCGCGAGACCGTGGCCAAGCTGCTGGAGGAGCTGCGGATCAGCCATTTGCGCAAGTCGTCGGCGGTGTCGCTGTCGGGCGGCGAGCGCCGGCGGGTGGAGATCGCCCGCGCCCTGGCCAGCGAGCCGTCGTTCATGCTGCTGGACGAACCCTTCGCCGGCATCGATCCCTTGGCCATCGCCGACATCCGCGAGGTGATCGGCTATCTGCGCGGCCGCGGCATCGGCATCCTGATCACCGACCACAATGTCCGCGAGACCCTGGACATCATCGACCGCGCCTCGATCATCCATGACGGCGAGGTGCTGTTCGAAGGCTCGCCGGCGGAGATCGTCGACAATCCCGAGGTCCGCCGCGTCTATCTGGGCGACCATTTCGGGGCCTGATCGGACGGCGCGCGGCGGAGTCATTTCGCCGCAGGCGATCGCGGCCCGGATTTTGCAGGCGTTGGCGTCCCGTTAACCAAACCGACCCTCAAATGGCGATCGAGATTATTCGATCAGCCGAGGAGGGCTGTCATGGCGCTCGGCCCCAGACTGGAGCTTCGGCAAGGCCAAGGCCTTGTCATCACCCCGCAGCTGCAACAGGCGATCAAGCTGCTGCAGCTGTCGAATATCGAGCTCGACGCCTTCGTCGAGGAGGAGCTGGAGCGCAATCCGCTGCTGCAGCGCGACGAGGGCGAGGCGGTCGTCGAGGCCCCGGTCGAGCCCGAGCGGGCGACCGCCGACTACGCGGTCGACGAAGCCCCCGACAGCGCCGCCAGCGCCGATTTCGACGCCCATCCCGATGAGGTCTCGCCCGGCGAACGGGCCACCGGCGACGGGGCCGAGGCCGAACAGGCCGGCGGCCAGATCGACTGGTCGCGAACCGGCGGTGGCGGCGGCTTCGATGGCGAGGACGGCTACGAGAGCGCCCTGGGGCGCGCCAAGACCCTGTCGGAGCATCTGCACGACCAACTGGCCGTCGCGGCCCTGACGCCCGCCCAGAAGGTCGTGGCGGGGGTGTTGATCGACGGGACGGACGACACCGGCTATCTGCGCCTGGACCTGGCCGAGACCGCCGAGCGCCTGGGCTGCGGCCTGGGCTTCGTCGAGGCCGTGCTCACCGTCCTGCAGGGTTTCGAGCCGACCGGCGTCCTGGCCCGCGACGTCCGTGAGTGCCTGGCCTTGCAACTGCGGGAACTGGACCGGCTCGACCCGGCCATGGCCGCCCTGCTGGACAATCTCGACCTGGTGGCGCGCCGCGACATGGCCGCCCTGAAACGCCTGTGCGGCGTCGACGACGAGGACCTGCGCGACATGCTGGCCGAGCTGCGCGCCCTGACGCCGCGGCCGGGCGCCGCCTTCCACGCCGAGCCGGCCCAGACCCTGGTGCCCGACGTCCACGTGCGCGAGGGGCTGGGCGGCCTGTGGCATGTCGAGCTCAACACCGACACCCTGCCGCGGGTGCTGGTCGACCAGCGCTACCACGCCCGGGTCTCGGCCGGGGCCCGCAGCGATCAGGAGAAGACCTTCGTCTCCGACTGCCTGTCGACCGCCAACTGGCTGGTCAAGAGCCTCGACCAGCGCGCCAAGACCATCCTCAAGGTGTCCAGCGAGATCGTCCGCCAGCAGGACGGCTTCCTGGCCTTCGGCGTCGAGCACCTGCGGCCGTTGAACCTGAAGACCGTCGCCGACGCCATCGGCATGCACGAGAGCACGGTCAGCCGGGTGACCTCCAACAAGTACATCGCCACCCCGCGCGGGGTGTTCGAACTGAAATTCTTCTTCACCTCGTCGATCTCGGCCACCGACGGCGGCGAGGCCCACTCGGCCCAGAGCGTGCGATTCAAGATCAAGGGCCTGATCGAGGCCGAGCGAATCGAGGCCGATGTCCATTCCGACGACCGCATCGTCGAAATTCTCAAGGACGCGGGGGTGGACATCGCCCGCCGCACCGTGGCGAAGTACCGCGAGGCGATGCGGATTCCTTCGTCGGTCGAGCGCCGTCGACTGATGAAAGAGACGTGCTGACCCGCCGAGCGTTTGTGGACAGCATGATCGAGCCTCTTTCCGACATCATCGACTCGTTGGCCGACGGCCCGGCGCCGACCCTCACCGTCGGCGAGATGCTGCAATGCTTCGACAGCCGCGCCTTCGGGGCGATGCTTTTCGTGTTCGGGGCGCTGAACATGCTGCCGCTGCCGCCGGGCTCCTCGACCTTCCTCAGCCTGCCGATCCTGCTTCTGGCCCCCCAGGTGGCCTGGGGGGCCGACGCGCCCTGGCTGCCGCGCAAGGTCATGGCCCGGTCGCTGAAGCGCGACGACCTGCGGCGGCTGTTCGGCAAGATCTCGCCCACCCTGCGCCGCATCGAGAAGGTGTCGCGGCCGCGGCTGGCCTGGCTGTTCGCCCCGGCCGGCGAGCGCCTGATCGGCGTGGTCTGCACCCTGCTGGCGATGGTGCTGGTGCTGCCCATCCCGCTGGGCAACCTGCTGCCGGGCGCGGCGGTCGCCACCCTGGCCCTGGCCCTGGTGCAGCGCGACGGCCTGCTGGCGATGGCCGGATACGGTCTGGCGGCGACCAGCGCCGGGGTTCTGGTGCTGAGCGCCAGCGTCGTCATCGAGGTGCTGCGGCGCGTCGCCGCGGCGATTCCCGGACTTTCCTGAAAGCGCCCAGGCGACGCTTGACACCAAGCGGCGGGCGGCGCGTTCATAGGGCATGCACGTCCAAATCTCCGGCAAGCATGTCGACGTTGGTGAGGCCCTGCGTACGCGGGTCTCCGACGAAATCACCTCGAGCATTGGCAAGTATTTTGACCGCGGCGGCGCCGCCGACGTGGTCATCAGCAAGGAGGGCTACGCCTTCCGGGCCGATTGCTCCGTCTTGTTGGCTTCGGGCCAGCAGCTCCTGAGCCACGGCTCCGGCGGAGACGCCCACGCGGCCTTCGACGCGGCCCTGGCCAAGATCGAGACGCGGATCCGTCGCTACAAGCGACGGCTGAAGAGCCATTCGATCGCCGCCTCGGCCAAGCAGGCCGAGAACGCCTCGATGTACGTGCTGCGCGCCCCCGAGGACGAGGAGGGCGTCGGCGAGAACTGGGACGCCGAGGACGCCCATCCGTCCGGCGCGCCGGCCGCCATGATCATCGCCGAGACCCAGGCCTCGCTGAAGGTGATGACCGTTTCGATGGCGGTCATGGAGTTGGACTTGACCGAGTCCCAGGCAATCGTGTTTAGGAACGCCGCTCACAACGGATTGTCCGTGGTGTACCGGCGGCCAGACGGAAATATCGGCTGGATCGACCCCGAACGCACGAAGTCGCTGAACGGAACCGGATCGACCCCGAACTAGCGGACCCAAACCGGGTTCGGCGCGTTTTCGGGAGCGATCCGCGCGACCCCTGCGTGGAGCAACGAGCGAGCGTTTCACGTCCATGACCATCGGCGATCTCCTGCAGCACAACGCCGTCACCCTGAGGGTCAGCGCCCGCAGCAAACGTCAGGTCCTGAGCGTCGTCGCCGACGTCGCCGCCCGCGCTCTGGGCGTCGACGCCGCCGAGGCGTTGGAGGGCCTGATGGAGCGTGAGGCGGCGGGCTCGACGGGGGTCGGCGACGGCGTCGCCATCCCCCACGCCCGCGTCACCGGCCTCACCGAGATCCGCGCCGTGTTCGTGCGGCTGGAGACCCCGGTGGCCTTCGGGGCGGTCGACGACAAGCCGGTCGATCTGTTGATGGCGCTGTTCGCCCCCAAGGGCGGGGCGGCCCAGCATCTGCGGGCCCTGGCCCGGGTGTCGCGCCTGCTGCGCCAGCCGGCCCTGCGCGAGCAGCTGCGCCAAGCCCGCTCGGCCGACGCCGTGCATGTGCTGCTGGCTCAGGAAGCCACGTCGACGGCCGCCTAGGGCGCGTCCTGAAGCGGGAGCATTCCCTCTAGCCATCATCCCCGCTTTCGCGGGGATGATGAGCCGTGGGGCGTTCCGCGGCTTTCAGATCACCAAACGCGCGAAGGCCCGCGACCTCACGGTCGCGGGCCTCGTCGTGTCGTTCGCCATGGCCGCTGAGCGCTTAGTGCACCGAGACCGGCGCCAGTTCGTGAGCCAAGGCGGCCGCCACGGCGGAATCCCGGTCGGTGAGCACCGCCAGGCGGGCGCCGTCAGCGCGATAGACGGCGTAGAGGGTCTGGTCGGGCGTCAGGTCGAAGTCCTCCACGCCGGTCGGAACGTCGGCGAGGATCTCCGCCGCCGTGATGGCGCGGACATAGACCAGATCGGGAGCCCCCAGGGCGGCGAAAGCTTCCGCGGTGAAGACCGGAATATTGGGTGTAGGCGTCATAGGACCACCTCCTTCGTAGAGTGAACGCGCCGAACGGGGGCGGGGTTCAGCCGCGCGGGTCCGGGGCGATAAAGCCAGGCGGGGCGTCAGCCGGCCGAGCGGATCGGGATGCGTTTGACCAGGCGCTCGGGTTCGGGACGGGCCAGATCGATATGCAGCAGGCCGTGCTCCAGCGTCGCGGCGGTGACCTCCAGGCCGTCGGCCAGCACGAAGGTGCGCAGGAAGCCGCGAGCGGCGATGCCGCGGTGCAGATAGGCCCGCTCGGCCTCGGGACGGCCATCGGCGTCGCGGCGACCGGCCACGACCAGCTGGCCGCCCTCGACGGTGACCTGCAACTGCTCCGCCGCGAAGCCCGCGACGGCCAGGGTGATGCGGACTCCGCCGTCGTCGGCCTGCTCGACATTGTACGGGGGATAGCTTTCCGAAGCGGCCTTGGCGGCGCGCTCGATCAGGTCCCGGGTATGTTCGAAGCCCAGCAGGAAGGGGCTGTCGAACAGGATGGTTCGGGTCATCGCGAAGTCCTTCGTCAGCGACTTCGTTCGCCGCGGACGACCCCGGATGGGCGCCGGCCACGGCAACGCCTGACTAAGGTGGCGACGGCCGGCGGCGGGTTCAAGATGCGGCGGAAGGCGGAGGGCCTGAAAAGGCGAAGGCCCGCAGCGTTCACTGCGGGCCTCCATGGTGGAGCTTAGCGGAGTCGAACCGCTGACCTCTTGCATGCCATGCAAGCGCTCTACCAGCTGAGCTAAAGCCCCAAGGTCTTTGGGTCGTCGTGTCTCGTCGGGTGGCCCCGCCGAGGAGGCGGATGTCTATGCCGGGAGGATTTTCGGATCAACCCTCCCGGCATATTTTTTTTAGGCGCTAGCGGTCGTCGTCGCCTTCGCCCGGCAGACCTTCGACTTCGTCCTCGAGCAGATCGTCCTCGTCCTCGTCCTCGAGGAAGGGCACGTCGTCGGTTTCTTCCTCGGCGAGATCCTCGTCCTCGGCGAAGTCGACGCCCAGGTCGTCGCCGCCGGCCGGCGTGGCGACGGCCGGATCGGCGTCGTCGTCGGTCTCGATGACGTCGGCCTCGACGGCCTGGTCGATCTCGGGGGTCTCATCGACCTCGTCCTCGAAGCCGTCGGCCTCTTCCTTGACGACGACGACGGGTTTTTCGTCCTCGGCGTCGTAGTCAGGCGTCACGGCGCGCGCCCGAACCCGGCGAGACTTCAAGGCCTCTTCGGGGTCGAACGACTCGCCGCACTTCGGGCACAGAGCCGGGCGGCGGCCCAGATCGTAGAATTTCGATTGGCAGTTGGGGCAAATCTGTTTTGCCCCCAGTTCGGGATTGGCCAAGGCGGCGACCCTTTGATCCGGATGGGAAAAGCGGCGGGTCACTTGCCACGCGCGAGAGCCGCTGTCAAAAGCAAACCCCTCGCGAAAACCACCATTGTATGGAGGCCGGTTTCGGCATGACGGCGGCTGGACTGAAGAGCACGCCCGGCGGACCCCTCCGCGGGACGGTTCGCGCCCCGGGCGACAAGTCGATTTCCCACCGGGCGATGATCCTCGGGGCCCTGGCCTCGGGCACCACCACGGTCGAGGGCTTGCTCGAGGGCGACGACGTGCTGCGCACCGCCCAGGCCATGCGCGCCTTCGGGGCGCGGGTCGAGCAGGAAGGCCCCGGGCGCTGGCGCCTGGAGGGCCAGGGCGGCTTTTCCGAACCTTCCGACGTGGTCGACTGCGGCAACGCCGGCACCGGCGTGCGGCTGATCATGGGCGCGGCGGCGGGCTTTCCGCTGTGCGTCACTTTCACCGGCGACGCCTCGCTGCGTGGCCGGCCGATGGGCCGGGTGCTCGAGCCCTTGGCCCGCATGGGCGCCACCTGGCTGGGCCGTGACCGCGGCCGCCTGCCGCTGACCCTCAAGGGCGGGAGCTTGCGCGGCCTGACCTACCGGCTGCCGATGGCCTCGGCCCAGGTGAAGTCGGCGGTGCTGCTGGCCGGCCTGCACGCCGAGGGCGGCGTCGAGGTGATCGAGCCGGAAGCCACCCGCGACCACACCGAGCGCATGCTGCGGGCCTTCGGGGCCGAGGTGCAGGTCGAGGACAAGGACGGGGTGCGGCATATTCGCCTGTCCGAGGGCCAGGCCCTGACCGGGACCCATGTGGCGGTGCCGGGCGACCCGTCCTCGGCGGCCTTCCCGCTGGTCGCCGGCCTGATCGTCCCCGGATCCGAGGTCACGGTCGAGGGCGTGATGCTCAACGAACTGCGCACCGGCCTGTTCTCCACCCTGCAGGAAATGGGCGCGGACCTGACGATCGCCAATGTCCGGCTGTCCAGCGGCGAGGAGGTCGGCGACGTCACCGCCCGCCACTCGGCGCTGACCGGCGTCGTCGTGCCGCCCGAGCGGGCGCCGTCGATGATCGACGAATATCCGATCCTGGCCGTGGCCGCGGCCTTCGCCACCGGCGACACCGTCATGCGCGGCGTCGGCGAGATGCGGGTCAAGGAGAGCGACCGCATCGCCCTGATGGCCCGCGGCCTCGAGGCCTGTGGCGTCGATGTCGAGGAGGAGCCCGAGGGCTTCATCGTCCACGGGACCGGAACCGCCCCGCGTGGCGGGGTGATGGTCGAGACCTCCGGCGATCACCGCATCGCCATGAGCCACCTGGTGCTCGGCCTGGCCGCCCAGGCGGCGGTGTCGGTCGACGAGCCCGGCATGATCGCCACTAGCTTCCCCGGCTTCGTCGAACTGATGCGCGGCCTCGGGGCCGCCCTGCAGGACGCCTAGGCATGGGTTTCGTGATCGCCGTCGACGGCCCGGCCGCCTCGGGCAAGGGCACCCTGGCGGCCCGGCTGGCGGCGCTGCTGGACTTTCCGGTGCTCGACACCGGCCTGCTCTATCGCGCCGTGGCCGTGCGGCTGCTGGCGGCGGGCGGCGACCTGGACGACGCCGAGGCCGCCGGGGCCGCGGCCCGGGCCCTCGACCTCACCGAACTGGATCATGCCGAGGTGCGCACCCGCGCCGCCGGCGAGGCCGCCAGCCGGGTGGCGGTGCATCCGGGCGTCCGCGCCGCCCTGTTCGACCTGCAGCAGAATTTCGCCCGCCAGGAGCCCGGGGCCGTGCTCGACGGCCGCGACATCGGCACGGTGATCTGCCCGGACGCCCCGGCCAAGATCTTCGTCACCGCCGCGCCGGAAGTGCGGGCCGACCGCCGCTGGCGGCAGCTGACCAGCCAGGGCGAGACCGTCGCCTATGACGACGTGCTGGCCGACATCCGCAAGCGCGACGAGCGCGATTCCGGCCGCGCCGCCGCCCCCCTGGCCCAGGCCGACGACGCCGTCTTGCTGGATACGTCCAAATTGACTATAGAGCAGGCCTTCGATGCGGCCCGCCGCATTGTCGAGACGGCGCGCGCCCGGTCGGGAAACCTCCCGGGCTAATCCAACGCCCGCCTCGCCGCCGCTTAGGAAGCCGCGGTCCGCAAAAAACCTCACATCACCCGGAATCCCCAGGACCGTCTCCCGACGGGGCCATGACGGGGCTTCCCTCAACACGAGACTAAACATCAGCATGGCTGACGATATGAGCTTCAACCCGACGCGCGACGATTTCGAAGCGCTGCTGAATGACTCCATGGGCGGCCGCGATTTCGCGGAAGGCACCGTGGTCAAGGGCATCGTTGTCGGGCTCGAAAAGGACTTCGCGATCATCGACGTCGGTCTGAAGACCGAAGGTCGCGTCCTGCAAAAGGAATTCGGCGTCGACGACGCCGGCAAGGCCACCATCAAGGTCGGCGATTCGGTCGAGGTGTTCCTGGAACGCCTGGAAAACGCCCTCGGCGAAGCGGTGATCAGCCGCGAAAAGGCCAAGCGCGAAGAAGCCTGGACCCGCCTGGAAGGCGTCTACGCCAAGAACGAGCCGGTGATGGGCGCCATCGTCGGCCGCGTGAAGGGTGGCTTCACCGTCGACCTCGGCGGCGCCTCGGCCTTCCTGCCCGGTTCGCAGGTCGACATCCGCCCGGTGCGCGACGTCGGCCCGCTGATGGGCAAGGAACAGCCCTTCGCCATCCTCAAGATGGACC